>JBFWRO010000073.1:0-9242 GCA_050248865.1 Thermomicrobiales bacterium
GTAAAGGTGAAATTGCCCACCGAGTGAGTCGACACAATGTCTTCGGTAACGCCAGGGGAATCAGGAGCAGACTGGGTCTGGTCGTCGTCCGCGATGAATGAGGTCAAATCAGCTGCGACGCTCAGAGCCGATGCCTGCTCGCGCCGAAGATGCAAGAGTGAAAAGCCGGCCCGCGGAGGAACGATGATGACCGCCCCTGCATCGATGGCGACTGCGGTTCCGGGCGCAACCAGCACGGGGTCTCGTTCTTTGCCGCTCCTCGAGACATGAATCCGCGCGAATTCGTCGGTTGACGCGCCGAGGGACAACGTCAGCTCTCCGTGTTCGACGACAAACACCGCGGGCCCACGGCCGGCGGTGAATCGCGCGCCAGTGATGCCATTGAATGTGTAGCGGCTTCCTTGAAGCGATGTTTCCGGTGACGGAAGGGCCTCATGCGTGTATGTCCAGACGATCTTCGGGGGCTGGCTCCAACTGGACACCGTTTCGCGTTTCAAAATCTGCCCAGACTGCACGGTGAGCACTTCGAATGGCGGCCACAGGGTATGCGAAGTTGTCATGGCGATGCCGCCGGGCAAAGCGTTCTGACTCGTGCTGACGTCGAGCTGGATCAGAAACTCCTCTGGGCTGCGAGAGATTCGGATTGGGGTCACCTCGGTGTCCGGGGCCGTAGCCCCCAACCATGAAACATAGTCGGTGAATGCGTCCGCATCAGACCCGGCTGATGGAACCGACAAGTCACGGAACTCCGTGGACAGGAGGCTTGAAAGCGGGCCGGTATCGCCCGTCGCAATCGCACTGTTCACCAGGGCATAGTAACGGTCGACGATGCGGGCATCAGCCGCGCCATTGCTCACCGTCGACGGAGTTCGCCCGATCGACGCTGACGCCCAGGCGAGTGTCATGGAAGCGATTGCCAGCACACTGACAGCGAAAACGAATGCACCTCGACGCATGCGGTTCTCCTGCGCCACCGCAAGACAGACAACCTCCGATCTTGACCGCCTGCGCTGCGACACAAGTGTCCTGAGTTCCGGAAAGGCGGAGAATGGGTATTACCTACCCAATTTGCGATGGCAGATCCGTTTGGGTATGCCGCCGTTGACTGTCAGGTGGCAGCGTGAGTGTGGTGACGACGTGCGACCGCTACGGCTTCCCGTCGTGTGCCGACGCCCAGTTTGGACAGAATCGAACTGACATGACGATCGACCGTCCGCTTGCTGATGAAGAGCCGGTCGGCGATCTCCTGGTTGGTGAGCCAGTCGCTCAGGAGTTCGAGAATCTCCACCTCTCGCCGGCTCAGTGGCAAACTCGTCTGGCGGGTGTATCCGGGTGGCGAGGCGATTGCCATGGCTTCGAGCAAGATCTCGCCGTCCGACATCTGCATGCCCATTGCGAAGTTACGGCGATACAATTCGTCACCCATCTCCTCGACCGAGGGAGCATGAAGGTCGCGCCAGGTGCTGAACATTCTCGCGGCTCTTTCCGAAAATCCGAGGCGTTGCCACGAAGCCCGCGCCGCGCCATAGAGCAATGCTGCGCGATCCCGGTCTCCGAGTGCTGACGCAACCATCCCAAGTTCGGCCACGTTGTAGCCCTGGATCAGAATGATGTTCGACTGAACGGCGCGTTCCAGAGACGCTTGAAACCACCCTAGGGCAACGTCGGGCTGACCACGCGCAAACGCGACCTCGCCCAGAACCCTGCGCGAGAGGCACTGCTGCAAGATAAGCTCATGGTGATCGCTTCGTTCGAGAGCCGACAAGCCGAACTGTTCCGCGATTTCGGTCTCTCCTCGCCGACCTTCGATCCAGGCAAAGACCACATCTGTCATCGCCATGAGAACGGGCGGTGCGGGCATGCGCTGACCGATCAAAAGCGCGGCTTCGATATCCTTTCGGGCCAGGTCGAGCCTGCCTTCCACTGTCAGCGCGAAAGCGCGCATCGTCAGATCCGAGAGCTCGCGAGGTACGCTTCCCATTTCACGCGCCACGCCCAGAGCCTCGGTCAGCATGTCGACTGCATTGTTCGTCTCGACGTGTTTTGAGACCACGCCAATCATATTCAGGCCTTCGTGAAGTGCACTCAGGTGGTCTGTGGTTCGGAAGTACTCCAATCCCAGCGAAAGCCGATGGAGCGCTTGCTGAAGGTCCCCACTCATGTAGACGAACCATCCCAGCTTGAAGTGGATTGCCGCAGCCAGCTTGCCGTCCATTTGTTCCGCCATCGCAATCAGCCTCTCCAGTGATTGCATGCCCTCGATGTTCTGGCCGTGCCGCAACCAGCACTGAAGGAGTCCCCAACAGACCTTGGCCGCCATTTCGGGATTGCCTTGCTCCAGCGCGAAACCAAACGCCGACCGCAGGTTCCCCTGATCTTCGGTGAGATCCAGGGGGAACGAAAGCTGTGGCCCGATCCACTGTGCCGCGGCAGGATCACCAAGGAGCTGAATGTAGTAGTGCAAATGCCTCTGGCGAGCCGTAAACTCCTCGCCGGATGCACGAAGCGAATCGAGCGCGAATTCCCGAATCGTCTCCAGCATTCCGAACCGCGACTGGCCATCGAGGGACTGGGACCGATAGACGACGTTGTGGTCCAGTAGCGCAGTAAGCGCGGGGAGCACCGGCCCCACTGTTTCTGGCGCTATGGCCTCGACGGCGCCGAGAGTGAATCCGCCTTCGAACACCGAGAGCGACCGGAAAAGCGCTTGTTCATCCTCGGAGAGCAAGCCATACGACCAGGCGATCGCGTCGTGCATCGATCGCAAACGGCGCGGCGCGTCCCGAGGTCCTCCTTCCAGAAGGGGTAAACGTCGATCGAGTCTCGATAGCAGCTCGATGGGAGAGAGCAGCCGCATCTGTGCCGCGGCAAGTTCGATCGCCAGAGGCAATCCATCGAGGCGTTTGCAGACTTCGACGATCACCGAAACCTCGTCTGATGACAGGGACGACCGCTGCAGCGCCGCCCGCGTGATGAACAGCAAAGCTGCTGGAGACTCGCCCCCTGACGCTTCCGCTTGATCCGTCACCGTCACCTCCAGCGGACGCACGCGGTAGTCGATCTCGCCAGATACGCGCAGGGCGATACGGCTTGTTATGAGGATCGACAATGTCGGGCATGCCGCTGCCATCTCTCCCACCAGTGGTGCGGCATCGAGGACGTGCTCGAAGTTGTCGAGAACCAGCAGCGTTTTTTCCTGACGAATGTGGTAAGCCAGTCGATCGGCGAGCAGGGATTCCGGGCCTGCGGTCAGGTCGACGGTCCGCGCGATTTCGGAGGCAACGAGCGACGCCGACTCAAGAGATGCGAACGACACGAAAAACACACGGTGTCCTTCACTGGCCGCTGATTCCGCCATCGCTCGGGCAAGTCGCGTCTTTCCGACCCCCCCGGGCCCGGTCAATGTGACGAGATGAGACAGTGGGTCACGAATGAGGGCGGCGAGTTCCGCGAGCTCCCGTTCCCGGCCAATCAAATGGTCGGGTTTCGGCACAATGGATGGTGGCGTATCGTCAGGAACACGTTGCGCGTCGCTGAGGGGAAATGTCATCAGCGTTCCTTCGCCGAAGGAAATGGATGTGCCATGTATTGTTGTTCGGACAGCCCAGTGCGTCAATGGAACCGTCGCGCAACGATCGTCCCGAAAGATCTCCTGCGAGAAAACCTGTTGATGACCCATCAGATCGAGGAACGATGGGCGTCAGGCCGTTGCGCAAGCGATGAGCAGCGAGCAAGCCGTCAGGACATCATGCCCGCCGCGATCTTCTCCGCAGCCGCCACAGTCGGGAAATGCAGGTTCCCATGCGGACCGGTCGGGAAGATCGAGGCGTCGACGACCCGCAGCCCTTGCACTCCATACACCTGACCCCGGGCATCGACCACCGCCATCGGATCGCTGACAGGACCCATTTTGCATGTGCCGGATGGGTGATAGGTCGTCCCCACCTGCGCTCGCACGTTTTGCCGTAGCTCCTCTCGCGAGGTCCAGGTCAGCGAGTGAGCGGGATTCGGTTCGATCAATTCAGACAGCGGCTCTGTCCGCGCCAGCCGGTTGACGAACTCCACACCATCGCAAAGCGCCTCGAGGTCGTCCGCATCGCTGAAGTACGCATGGTCGATCGACGCCAGAGCGTGAGGATCGCGGGACTTCAGACGCAGCCGACCTCTCGATCGGGCGTATTGCAACGTGACGGAAAACCAGAGTGTCCAGCGCTGCGTCTCGTGGTTGAATCCTTGTCCCTGATAGATGTGATAGTCGATCTCCGAATCGATCACCGAGCTGCGCATCTTGACGATCACCGGGGCAAACGTAGGTCCTGAGCCCTGATAGCCGGAATACACATCACATTCGAGGAGACCATTGACGAGCGGATGGTCGAAGAGGTTTTCGCCAACGCCTGGCGAATCGACAACGAGCGGAATGCCCAGGCTGTTCATCTGCTCAGCCGGCCCGATACCGGATCGCAGCAGGATCGACGGTGAACCATAACTTCCAGAGCAAAGCACGACGTCACGGCCGGCGATCTGGCGTCCGTCCGCAGTGACGACACCCACTGCGGTGTTCCCTTCGAAGTTCACGCGGTCGATGAGGGTATCTGGCATCACAGTCAGATTGGATCGGTCTCGCGCCGGGCGGAGATACGTGAACGCGGCGTTCATGCGCACTCCATCCATCGAGTTGGTTGGAGGAGGACCGACACCAGGTTCCTGCCAGGGAGTTCCGTTCAGGTCTGAACAGGCCGGGACCCCCAGCCGCTCCGCCGCCGTCTGAAATCCCCGGTCAAGTTCGGTCAGATGGTCATCTGGGGTGCGGCTCACCGGCACCGGCCCGTGATGTCCATGCAACTCGCCACCCATGGGGTCGCTTTCTGCCTTGCGGAACCAGGGAAGCATCTCGTCGAACGACCAGCCAGGATTGCCCAGGGCGGCCCAGGCGTCGTAATCGGCCGCTGAGCCCCGAATCCACAGGCACCCGTTCACCGTGCTCGTGCCGCCGACGATTCGGGCGCGGGTCAGCTCGATTTCCGGATCAGTGTTCGCATACCCCCACAGATGGGAGTCGAGAACAACCGAGTTCGACGCGAGAAGCTGCGGCGGCCAGTTGGAGATATCGTCGCCGTAGTCCGGACCAGCTTCGATCAGCAGAATCCTCCGCTCAGGATCCTCGCTTAGACGGTTGGCAAGTACACATCCAGCCGGTCCGGCGCCGACGATGACAACATCGAACACTGATGCCATTCGGTAGTGCTCCTGCGAAGAAATTGGCTTACGTGGCGAGCATAGCATTTCGCCCATCGCCGAACCCGCAGCTCATCTGCATCGAGCATGTTTCTCCGGCCTATCCTGCGGTAATCGCCACGATCCATGCCGTCGGTGGTTTTTTCTTAGTCCGCGTCGCACCCCCGCAAAGGTGCAGTGAGCCCTGTACAGCCGCCACTCACCGGAGAAGTGAATCCTCCCTGCTCCGACGCCGCAGACAGCGATCCGCCCTCATGAGCGAGCGGAATGGGCTGCCCTCAGAGCCACGTCGGCTACACTCTCTTTTAGGAGTGCGTCACATCATGTCTGTTCGAAAGAGAGAACGTAAACGGCCCCGAAGGCGATCGCCTGTGCCGTTCTCGTGCCGGTCGGCGAAGACATTCGCGCCGGCGTCGATGCTCCTTCTCCTCCTTGCCCTCGTCGCCAGCATCTGGCAGCAGGATCGCGTTCTCGCGCAGGACCAGCAAGGCGCTGTGCTCGTCGTATCGATCACTGGCACCATCGATCTGGGTCTCGCGCCGTACCTCGAGCGGATCGTCGATGAAGCCGAGGAAAATGGCGCGGTCGCGATTCTTCTCGAAATCGATACACCCGGTGGTCGGCTCGACGCCGTTCTCCAGATGCGCGATACGCTCCTCAGTAGCCAGGTCCCAACCATCGCCTACGTCAATCGCACCGCTTTCTCGGCGGGCGCACTGGTTGCCATCGCCAGTGAGCAAATCTACTTTGCCCCTGGCGGAGTCATGGGCGCCGCCACGCCCATCTCCGGCGCCACTGGCGAAACAGCTGACGAGAAGACGATATCCGCCGTCCGTTCCACCTTTGCGGCAACGGCTGAGGATCGCGGCCGCGATCCTCAGGTGGCCGAGGCCATGGTCGACCCGGATATCGAAATCGCCGGTCTCACCTCATCCAGCGACCTGCTGACGCTCACCGCCGATCAGGCGATCACCTGGGGCTACTCCGAAGGCACCCGGGGGACCCGCGAAGAGGTGCTGACCGCAGCCGGATTCCCTGATGCCCCGGTCGTCGAAACCTCGCTCACGTTCGCTGAGCGGCTCGTGCGTTTCCTCACCGACCCCATTATCGCCTCGCTGTTGCTGCTGGCCGGTCTGATCCTCCTGGTTGGAGACTTTTTCGTCGAAGGTTTGGGCATCGGTGCTGTCGCTGGCATCGCGCTGCTTGCACTTTTCTTTTACGGTCACATGCTGGCCGGGCTCTCCGGTTGGGAGGACGTTGCACTCGTTTTGCTGGGAATCGTGCTCATTGCCGTCGAACTCTTCGTCATCCCCGGATTTGGCATTCCGGGCATACTAGGTCTGATTTCGATCGGGGCCGGCCTCTATCTGGCCATGGTCGGGAGCGATATTCGCACCGATGAGGTCACGCAGCAGGCGCTGTTGGTTGTTGCCGTCGCACTCGGAGGCGTGGTTCTTTCCACCGCTGCCCTGTTTGCGATCGTGCCGCGCTCCCGAACATTCGGAAGACTGGTGTTGCAGTCAACCTCGTCGAGCACCAGTCTGGGAGAACCGGTGATGGCAAGGAAAGAGTCAAAACGAGGCTGGCTGTCATGGTTCGGAAGTGGCGGAGGCCAGCTCGAGGCGGTTACCGGCCCTCAGGCCCGCGAACACGAGCCACCTGATCTGGTCGGCAGGCAACTCCTCCAGCCAGGCGCGAAAGGCATCGCGCTCAGCGATCTCCGGCCCGCCGGCGTGGCCGAGTTCGATCAGGATCGCTTCGATGCCGTAACCGGCGGCGAGTACATCGAACATGGAGCAGCAATTGAAGTCGTGCGCGACGAGCAGTTTCGCCTGATCGTGCGGCGCACTCGCGAATAACAGGAGGACCCATTTATGGACGCCGCGATACCAGTCGCTATTGTCATCATCATTTTGTTGGTGCTGGCATTCTTCTTCTTCTATTTCGTGCCCATCGGGCTCTGGATTACTGCCATCTTCTCCGGTGTCAAAGTGAGCCTCGGCACGCTGATCGGCATGCGGCTCCGAAAAGTGAACCCGGCCGATATCGTCCGTCCTCAGATCAGCGCAACCAAGGCCGGTCTGGACCTCGACCTCGGCCAGATGGAAGCGCACCATCTCGCCGGTGGCGACGTCGGCCGTGTTGTTGCCGCGTTGATCTCGGCTGACAGGGCGAACATCGAACTTCCGTGGAAACGGGCAACGGCTATCGATCTGGCCGGTCGCGATGTGCTCGAGGCTGTGCAGGTCAGCGTCAATCCGAAAGTCATCCAGACGCCGAAAGTCGCCGCCGTGGCCAAAGACGGCATCCAGGTCATCGCGGTGGCGCGGGTCACGGTCCGCGCGAATATCGACCGTCTCGTCGGCGGAGCGGGGGAAGAAACGATCATCGCGCGCGTCGGTGAGGGCACCGTGTCTTCGATCGGCTCGGCGGAAACCCACAAAAAGGTCCTGGAGAATCCCGATCAGATCTCCAAACTCGTGCTCGAACGAGGGCTGGACTCCGGCACAGCGTTCGAAATCCTTTCCATCGATATCGCTGATGTCGACGTAGGACGGAACATCGGCGCCGAGCTGCAAACCGACCAGGCCGAAGCCGATAAGCGGATTGCCCAGGCCAAGGCCGAAGAACGACGCGCGATGGCCGTCGCCCGCGAGCAGGAAATGCGCGCGAGCGTCGTCGAGGCCGAAGCAGAAGTGCCCAGAGCCCTGGCCGAGGCGTTCCGCAGCGGGCGACTCGGAGTCATGGACTACTACCGGATGCAAAACATCCAGGCAGACACGGAGATGCGTACGTCGATTGCCGATGATGCTCCTCCGGGCGGTCGACCGCAATGATTCGCCGAGTGATGGAGACGATTCTGGCGGAGATGAACCTCCCGCCAGAAGTCCGGGAGACGTTTTTCCCGAAACCGCCGGAGATCTCACCGCCGCGACCACCGGTCGCGGCGCAGGCTCCGCCTCCGCCGCCTGCGATGGCGCCATCGGAACCGGCGTCGTTCGATGAAATGACCCTTCGCCGACCGACCGAAGTTGCGCAGGCTGCCACCCGCGAGATCGCCGCTGCCCGCGAGACGGCCGTCCCCCGCGAGACTGTCGCCGCTCGCCAGCAACGCCGGCGGGCCCAGCCCGCCGCGAGCGTCCAGTCGTTGCAGGGCATCGGTGCCAGGGGATACTTCCGCACGCCGGGTGCAGCCCGCCAGGCGATCCTCGCCCGCGAGGTCCTTGGTCCGCCGAAGGCCTTCCAGCCCGACGATCAGTCCCCCTGGTAGCCTCGCCTGCGTCGCTGCGGAAGGTGGCACGCGCTGTGCAGCTTCTCCTCCGTTCGGTCAGTGAAACCGTAAGGAGGATTCACCATGCCCTATCGATCGAGACGCGAACTCCCCGACGGAGTGAAAGACAACCTCCCAGCTCACGCGCAGGACATCTATAAGGAAGCCTTCAACAGCGCCTGGGACGAGTATGGCGAAGACGAAGAACGAGCCCATCGCGTCGCCTGGGGGGCTGTCAAAAACAGTTACCACAAAAACGAAGACGGGAAATGGGTAAAAGGCGCCAGCGACGATTAGAAAACACAGGTGCATTTTTCCCCAACGACGATTCCTCTTGCAGACTTGGGGCGTCCTGAGGTATTGTGCGTACATAAACGTATGCAATCGTGATCTGCGGTTTGTGTCGTGAGCCGACCAGCGCCGTGGACATGTAAAGATAGTAGGGCTGACCGCCTCAGTTGGGGTATTGTGCGCCAGAGAGACTCAGCGGATCTTCGGTATCGTATCGACACTCGGCACACGTTTCGCACGCTTTCCGTTGTGCTCGCTCTCGTGATGAACCTGTGCGCGTTCGGCGCCCACGCGAATGCGCAGGAGAGCACTCCTCAGGACCCGGTTCAGTCTGAAGCTCAAGACGAGGTAATCGAGGATCTACCTGCAGCTCCAGAGTCCAGCGGAGAAGGAGGTGCTGACTCGGGCGATACGGCTCATGATGCAGCGCCTTTGGTGGACG
>JBFWRO010000074.1:0-9200 GCA_050248865.1 Thermomicrobiales bacterium
CGAAGCAGGCAAAACGGCGGACCTCTGGACTGGCAGCTTCGATGCGAGCGGGTTCGCATGGTCATCGCTGGCGGCCGATGGCGCCACTCCAGCGGCACGGTCGAGTCACGACTCTGTCGTCCTCAACCAGACCATGTATGTCTTTGGCGGCAGTACAGACTCCGGCGCCATCAACGATCTCTGGGCCCTCGATCTACCTCAGTAATAGATCTTTGGCGATGCCCCACGCCCTCGTCGCCGGTTGGGATCGTGGCAGGTTTGGTAAACTTCGATATAGGGGTGGAGGGTATACCCACTCCACCCGGAGAATCGGAAAATCAGCCATCGAATCGAGGACCAATGCCACTCCAAACCGGGACGGTTGCTCCCCCTCTCACTGTCACGTTTCCTGATCAGGACGGCGTGGACCATACCATCAGCGACGATCTGGCCAGGGGTCCGGTGCTGCTTGCCATTTACAAGAGTTCCTGCCCCGCATGCAAGGCGATGATGCCGCTGCTGAACCGCATCAACGACTACTACGGTGAAAAAGGGTTGACGCTGTATGGCGTCGCCCAGGACTCAGCGAATGTCACGCGCTCGTTCATTCGTCGCACAGGGATCAACTATCCCATTCTGATCGAGGGGGATGATTACCCCCTTTCCAAGGCTTTCGATGTCTTCGGAACACCGGCGATCTATGTGATCGAGCCGGACGGCGCGATCCGGTACACAACGCAGGGCTTCATGCGCGATCAGGTCGAAGAAATCGGCGCTGCTGTCGCGGAGCTTGTGGGCGTGGAACCGGCGACGATCATTCAGACCAGCGAAGAGGAGGAAATTCCCCGCTTCATTCCAGGTTGCCCAGGCAAACACCTGGATTGATGGATCGGGAACTGGGAACTCGGTACTCGGGATTCTACTTATCCAGACTGGCATAAGTTATTCATTTGCATCTGGCGCTGATTAGCTGCCGCTGTGATATCGGCAATTTTCCCAGGTCCCTCGACTCCTGGGTTGGGCGCCGTTTGCCCATTTCCCAATCCGGGATTTCCCTGATACCCTCCGCTCTTTGAGTAATCATTTATCAGGAGCGTTCGGACATGTCTCACGCCTATCCCGTCGAGCCCTTTGTTACCGGTCTGACATCGCCGGAAGGTCCGGCTTTCGATGCAGAGGGCAACCTCTACTTCGTTAACTGGCTGACCAGCTCGATCATGCGGGCGACACCGGACGGTCAGGTCTCCGAGTTTTTCAATACGGGAGGCGTTCCCGCCGGACTCGCGTTTCACCCGGACGGCTCTCTCTATGTCGCCGATGAGGGCGATGACATCCACGGTTTGATGCGGATCACTCCTGCCGGAGAAGCGACGATCCTCGTCAACGAATTCGAGGGAAGACCGTTGAACGGCGCCAACGACCTGGTTTTCGACGCCAACGGGGTCGTCTATTTTTCGGATCCCTGGAGGACCTCGCTCGAGAACCCGGTTGGGGGGTTCTATCGCTACTTCCCTGATGGGAGGCTCGAGCAGATCGACAGCGGCCTGGCTTTTCCCAATGGCGTCGCGTTGACCAAAGATGGGTCGGCCGTGATTCTGGCCGAAACCATGCGAAATCGACTCCTCCGCTACGCCATCGGTGCTGATGGCAGCGTCGGTCCGCGCACGCACTGGGCGGACACGTACGATCCATCCGGTCCCGACGGCATGGCATTCGACGACGCGGGCAACCTCTATGTCGCCCACTTCAATGGCGGCGCGGTGGACATCTTCGATGCTTCCGGACATCCTGCTGGCAAGATCGAGGTTCCGGGGGCTGAGGTGACCAATTGCGCGTTCGGCGGCGACGATGGAAAAACGCTGATGATCACCGAGGTGACGACGGGATCTGTCTACCGCACGCGTGTCGACACGCCTGGCCTGGAGTTATTCGATACTCGTCCGAAGCGGTCGTAGCAACGAGATTTCCAACACCGAAGTCGATCGAACGACCGGCACGCGCACGGCACTTTCCCACCGAAGTGAGCGACACAGGGCGCCCACTATGACAAGTCGATGAAACGTCGAATCTCCCTAAGCGCGCACAATCGAGGGTTGTTTCAGCCGCATCCGGATCTGCTTTGTCGATTGGTCGAGGAGCGTCAGGCGCTCGACGCCGCCCACGCTGACGTGGAGCGGAGTTCCACTGGCATCGACGATCAGGCGTAGCGTTGGTCCTTCGAAGACGAGCTGGTCGATCGTCCCGCGCAGCACCCCGGCTTCACCATCGACGCCCTCGCCTTCCGGAATGACCTCGATGTGTTCAGGGCGAATGAAGACACTAACCGCATCGCCTTCCTGAAAATCCGCTGCGGTGATCGAGCGGATCGACGTGAAACCGCAGTCGACTACCACTTCCTGCAATCCATCCGCGATCTTCACAGAGCGAATGGCGCCGGACAGCGTGTTGTTGTCGCCCACGAAGTTCGCCACGAACTCGGTCTGCGGGCGCAGGTAGATGTCCAGCTGGGTGCCATCCTGCTCGACCCGGCCTTTGTTCATCACGAAGATACGATCAGAGATCGCGAACGCTTCCGACTGGTCGTGGGTCACATAGATCGCGGTTTTCCCGGTTCGTCGTTGCAACTGAAGAATGGAGTACTTCAGTGAATCACGAAGGTTTCGATCGAGCGCGGAAAGTGGCTCGTCGAACAACAGTACCGTTGGGTTTGGCGCGAGCATGCGAGCCAGCGCAACGCGCTGCTGTTGACCTCCGGAAAGCTGCGATGGCATCCGGTCGCCGTAGTCGGTCATCTCGATCAGCTCGAGCATCTCCTGTACACGCTGGCGAACTTCATTTTTGGGCGCCCGCTTGGTCGTCAGGCCAAAGGCGATATTCTTTTCGACCGACATGTGGGGAAAGAGCGCGTGACTCTGAAACGCCAGGCCGATGTTGCGCCGGTGGGTTGGCACGCGATTCATGCTCTGGTCGTCGAAGAAAATCTCACCCGACGTCGGTTCGATCAGTCCGGCAACCATGCGAAGCGTCGTTGTCTTCCCGCAACCGGATGGGCCGAGAAGCGTAACGAACTCCCCTTCGGCGATCTCCGCGTTAATGCCAGCGACGGCAACGGTCTCGCCGTACCGCTTCGAAACATCCCTGAGTGTGACGCGAGCCATTCGTTCTCCGCTCGTTAACCGAGGTACGTACCCTTGAGATACCGCGAACCAAAGACCTTGAAGAACACTAGGACGACGACGAAGGAGGTGAACTGCATGATTGCCGCCAGCGCCGCGGTCGACGGTGCGAAACCCGCCCGGGCGAGGATGTTGTAGATCGTCAACGCCGCGGTCTGGTTTCCCTTTCCGGCAATGAACAGTGTGACGAGGAATTCATTGAAGACGATGACGAAGGTGAGCAGGATGCCTGCCGTGATGCCAGGTCCGAGCAACGGCAATTCGATGCGGAAAAGCGTTCGCCACCGCCCCGCCCCAAGTGTTCGCGCGGCCTCGCCGAACACAGTCGGCAGGTCGCGCAGAGCCACGATGATCGGAATCAGCATCAGGGGAAAGGTGCCGACGACATAGGCGGCGACCAGCCCGGTGAACGATCCCTGGATCTCGAGCAGGTAGGCATACATGATCGAAAGGCTGAGTCCCATCACAGCGCCTGGTGTGTAGAGCGAGACATTGAGCGTCGAGAGGATGGTGCGCTTCCCGGGAATCGGGTATCGCACGATGGCGTAGGCCGCCGGGACCGAAATCAGCAAATTGATGATGATGGTGACGATCGTCGCTTTCAGCGACAACATCAGCGCATCCTGAAACGAACCGAAGGCAAATCGGTAGCCGGCGAATGAATACCCGCCGTCCGGATCCTCGAGTGATCGGTAGACCGTCGTCAGAAACGGCAGGACGAACAGTACGAGCCAGAACCAGACATAGAGGTGCTGCACTCCGGAAAACACCACCTTGCCGTTCAGTCGTGCACGTCGATCCTGGGAAATCGGTGTGGACGCGCTCATGCTCCAAGCGCTCCTCGCGAGAACCGCAGTGACAACCAGGTTACGCTGAAGGCCAGCGCCATCAGGACAATTCCCATGGCGGAACCGAGTCCATAGTCGAACTGGCTCATCGCTTTCTGGTAGAGCGTAAGGGAGAGCACTCGCTGCTGTTCGATATTGCCGAGCAGCATTGGTACGATGAACACGCCCAGATTCCAGCCAAAGCAGACGAGAAATCCTGCCAGCACACCCGGCCAGCTGAGCGGGAAGAGCACCCGGGAAAACACCTGCAGCGGTCTCGCGCCTAGTGTCCTAGCCGCTTCTTCCAGAGTCGGGTCCACGTTGGTTAACGCTGCGGCGACATTCATGACCATGAACGGGAAGGTGAATATCGCCATGCCGAAGATCGTCATTTGTTCCGGGTAGGCGAAGAGGAGTGTGCGGCTCTCGATGCCCAGCGCATCGAAGATCGGGGCGAGCGGACCGTTGACGCCGAAGACGAATCGGATGCCATACGTCAGATAGAGCGGTCCGAAGAGGGGAAACGTCATCAGAATCCGGACCATATCCCGGTACTGGATTTTCCGCACGAGAATGTAGGCAAAGGGATAACCGAATATGAGACAGAAAAGCGAGGCGAGCGTTGCCAGCCTGATTGTCGTCCAGACGTGCGGCAAGTACCGATTCCAGATCGTTGTGTAGTTGTCGAACGTGTACTGGGGATTATCGAAGAAGAACGTCGATTCTCGCGTCAACGAAACATTGATGAGGTAGAGAATGGGAACAATCGAGAAGACAACCGCGACGACAATTGCCGGCAAGAGCAGGCCAAGGCCGGTCAGCGTCTTTCGCCAGTCAGCAAAACGAGCTTCCCTCTCGCTTCGCTCTTGCGAGACGGGAGTATCAATTGCCAGATCAGCCACGGTCGATCACCTGGTCGAAGTCGGAAATGCCGGCTGGTACCCCAGCCGGCATTCGCCCTGGTTGCCTTGTCGGCGCTAGAGACCGATTCCCGCCAGCCACTCGTCGTACCACGCGCTCGAGTTTTCGACGTAAACATTCCAGTCGACGCTCTTGTACTGCGTGCTCAGTTGATCGACCGTGGGGAAGAAGTTGAAGTAGACGTCGCTGATCCACTCTGGAACCAGATCGACATAGCTTTCGCCCATGAAGCCCTCGTGGAACTCCGCCCAGTTGCCCTCGGTGATACCCCACGCTTCGAGGTCAGGGAATTGCGCGTCGTCGCTCAGGCGCCAGTCCATGAAGATCTGAGCCAGAATCGGATGCGCGGGCGCGACCGGCACGAACATGTAGCCATTGACCGCGTACTGCCCTGAGGACGCGACCAGGAACGCGGCGTTCTCCTGTCCATCGAGGTACTGGAGGCGAGCAAGGGAGTTCCAGAAGGTAACAACGTCGACGACGCCATCGCGAAGCAACTGCTGTGCCTCTGACGTGTCAGCGGTGTACTTGAGGACGTTGGGATGGACCTCCTCGACGAGGAAGCGAATGGCCTCACTCATGTCATCAGGATTCGTGTAGTCCAGGCCGAGTGACCCGGCAACTCCCAGAAGCACGCCGCCTCCGGTAATGTCGCCCGGGATCCAACCCAGGATCTTGCCTTGCAGACGCTCGTCTGCGAGGTCCTTCCAGTCGGTGAGAAAGTCCACGTTGTCACTGTTATACGTGATGCCCGGAGAGGCCGATGCCTGAAAACCGACGGCATATGGGAAGCTCCGGAAGTTCTCGAACACGCGCTCCGCGTTTGGGATCAAGCCGGAGGGCAGCACTTCTGAGAGCAACGTCACGCCCTCCGCGGCCTCCTGCGCCTGAACTTCGGCGAGGTAGTTCTCTTCGATGGCCAGGACATCGTGTGGTGGCGTGTTTCCCGCTCCCGAAGCAGTGTAGAGCTCCGTCAAATAGGTGCTCGGCTGCTGAGTTCCCAAGTAGTTCAGGGTTATGTCGACGCCGTACACGTCGCTCACGTACTGCTGGAAACGCTCGACAAGCGCATCCGTCGCCGTGTATGTCCAGTTACCGACGGTGACTTCGCCCTCGGCCTGAATCGCGGCGACGATGTCGTCGAACGACATCTCGGCACCTGAAATCGGGTCCATCACCGGTCCGCCGGCGGCTGGCGATGCGTTGGAGTCCTGCGCAAAGGCCGGTCGCGCGAGAACGGTGCTGATGGCGGCCGCGGAAAGTCCAAGCCCAGCGCCGATGCGCATGACCTGTCGTCGGGTATATCTCTGTTGCTCTGCTCTTCGTGCGAACTTGTCGATAAATCGCTCGTCGATCTTCATCCGTGCATCCCTCCAATGTTGTCGAGGCCCGCGCCTCTCCGGATTACAGCAGTGCACTTGTCAATCTGACGCGAATACTACCGATTGTCAAGGAGTGGCGCGGGATCCTTCGCCGGAATTTCCGTTATCGGGTTGACCCGTCCGCGCTGATGTTGCGGCAGAACTGCCCACGGCTGAAGCTTCGGCAATGGCACGCGCTCCAGCAATTCGCCATCGATGAAGGTAGCGGTGTTCCGCAGCAGCTGTGAGCCCTTGCGCTCGTTCATGCGGACATCCTGAAAGGTGAAGTCCCCCTCTTCGATGCGGAAAACGGCGATGTCCGCCGCTTGTCCCACAGCAAGCGAGCCACAGTCAGTGCGACGCATGGCAGCGGCTGGCTTAGCGGTGGACCGCTCGATCACCTCCTCGAGCGACATCCCCAGCGCGAGGAACTTCGACATGGTGGTGGGCATGTCGAAAGCCGGACCCTGAATCGCCATCTGGTGGATGTCGGTGCTGATGACATCGGGCAGATACCCTTGTTCGAGCATCTTCTCAGTGGTTTCAAAGGAAAACGACCCCGTGCCGTGACCGATATCGAGAATCAGTCCGGCCTCCCGCAAGTCTCTAATCTCCGGCAGGATCTTGCCATGTTCATCGATGATTCGCATGTCGCCGCCTGTGAAACAGTGGGTGAGGATGTCCCCGGGGCGAAGATGCGGGATGACTTCCCTGATTGACGGAGGCCCGGATCCAATGTGGGTCATCAGCGGCAAATCAACGAGATCTGCCAGTTCACGAGCTTTCGCCAGCGGCGCGATACCGACGCCGCGCGTCGTGCTGCTGTCGATTCGTGCCTTGATGCCAATAACGACGTCACGGTTCGCCTCGATAATTGTCTGCGCCAACTCCAGATCCCAATAGTCCGGGTTCGCAAACTCCCACGAAGGCCCAATCAGGCCAATCGACGAGAGATTCAGCAGGACGAAAATCTTGGCCTTTGCCGTTTCGACGACGTGTCTGCGAAGACCCGGAAAGGAATATGCCCCTGAGGAGCCGACATCGAGCCAGGTGGTGCAGCCGGATCGGGCGGCGACTGGATCAGGCTCGATGCCCCAGAAGGTCGAGCCCCAATACACATGCGTATGGAGATCGACCAGACCAGGTGTAACGTACTGACCACCGGCGTCGATGACTTCTTTGGCCATCGAAGCATCGATGCTTTCCGCGACGGCGGCAATCTTGCCGTCTTTCACCGCGACATCGCGCTTTCCGGATTGGCCGGTTCCCGGTTCGACAACCTGGCCGCCACGGATGAGAACGTCGTATTGCCCGCTTATGGATTGATTTGACACGTTTTGCCGCCCGCCCTTGCTAGATGACTGGGTTCATCGCCGTTTGCGCGATCCTCTGATCCGGCAACCTATTCCACTCCCCGTCCAATGTCAAGGGCGCTGTGAAATGGCTATTTCCACCGACTCTCCTCTGGATCGCCAGCCGGCATGGGAGGGAGTGCGTTCACTTCGTCCCAGAGCGCCTGAGGAATGTCGATCGACGCATACTCGATCGTCTTCGTCAATCGCTCAGGACGGCTCATACCAACAATTGTCACGTCGATGCGCGGATCGAGCGACGAAAACTGCAGCGCAACTGCGGCCAGTGGCACGCCATGCTTTTCGCTGATCCCGCGCAGTGCCACGGTTCTCTCGATGAGCTCCGGAGAGGCTTGCTGATAGGCATATCGAGGGTAGGTCTCCGGGCCGCGAGCGAGGATCCCACTTCCGTACGGTGCGGCGTTGAGCACTGCCATGCCTCGCTGGTGCGCCGCGTCGATAACGGGGTTCGCGTTGGTGTTCAACAGCGTATAGCGATTGTGGGTGATTACCGCTTCGAACATTCCGGTTTCGATGTACTGCAGTTCGACATCGTTCGGCCCCGATGCAACGCCGATGTACCTGGTGAGACCCTGCTCCTTGAACGATCGAAGTGCTTCCACGGGTCCTCCCGGAGCGATCGCGTCTGCGAAGGTTGTCCATTCAGCGTCGTGCAGGTAGACCACGTCGACGCTGTCCACGCCCAGCAGCCGAAGACTGCGTTCCATGCGTTCGCGCAGAACGTCTCCGGTGTATATGTTCGTTTTCGGGTCGCGGCCTACTTTCGTCTGCAGCACCGCTCCTGCGGGCAGGCCACCCAGCTCCTTCAGCGCCAGCCCAACTCGTCTCTCGCTTTCGCCATCGCCGTAAAACGCAGCGGTATCGATATAGTCGATCGGACCGGAGAGCGCTTCGATGAGTGTGGAGATGGCATCTGCCTCGGACACACCGTAGCCAAACGCGTCGATCATGTCTCCCATCTGGGCACAGCCAACTGCAATTGGAGGAGTGCGCAGCTCCGTTGAGCCGAACTGACGTCGTTGCAGACTTGTACTCATCATTTTTCCTTTCAAGTGGTCTCGATCATGTCAAGCCGACCGTCGCCCCGCAGCGGACCGTGAGCCGGATGGAGATAAAAGACCAGTCCGGGATTACCGGCCGGTCCCATAAAGGGAGTTCACCTTCGCCGTCATGTACGCCACATATGGCTCGGGGTCAAGCGGACCGTCGACGACTCGCTCGATCGTTTCCCGGGGCGTATACATCCGTCCAAAGCGGTGCAAGTGCTCCCGTTGCCAGTCACGTATTGGCCCAAATTCTCCCGCGTTGATCAGATCGCGCGCGTTGGGAAGGTCGACAACCATGCGTTTCCAGATCTGCGCAGCGAGAATGGACCCGAGGAAATAGGTCGGAAAATATCCGAACGAACCGGCCGACCAGTGGACATCCTGAAGCACGCCGACTCGATCATTGGGCACATCGACGCCCAGATAATGTTTGTACAACGCATTCCACGCCTCCGGGAGATCTTTGGCATTCATCCGACCTTCGATGATTTCCCGTTCGAGCTCATACCGAATAATG
>JBFWRO010000075.1:0-9172 GCA_050248865.1 Thermomicrobiales bacterium
AACTCGCGCTGCTCACTTGACGTACGCGAATGGTTCGATCGGCACGTTCATCAACTCGATGGTCACGGAGCTCTATTTCGACGTGAACTACCTCGGATCGAGGGGACGGGCAATCACCCGCGACATCACCGGTTCACTTGAGGTTCGCGCACGGGACGAAGGGGCCTGGCTCGCAGAATGGAAGAGGGTCTGGGAACCTTCGCCGGTTTCACAGCAGACGTATGGTGCGATCTTCCGGCAATCAATTGCGAATTTCGCCGCAGCCGTCAGAGGTGAGTCGGTGGAGTTCGCTGACGGGATGGACGGTTTGCGGCATATGGAAATTGATGCTGCCATTACTGAGTCGATGAACCAGGGCGGCGATCCCGTAACCGTCGCGCACTATCAGTCTTCACTTTGACAATTCGGAAACCAGCAAAATCGCACGAGAGGTGAGCATGAGCGTTCCATCGTTTGGCATCGTCACACATGCCGTCGGACATCCTCCGATGCCGTTTGAAACGGCTTTGAAGCTGATTCAGGAAACGACAGCCGAGCATATTCTCTTGCTATCGAGTCCGGATGCTCCTCCGGTGAAACCGGGGGTTGAGGCTTCTTCGCATTATCCGAATGCGCTTGAGAGTGACGCTGAACTACTCAAATCAACGGTGGCCAACCATGGTTTGCAGATCGGCGGCTTGCTGCCATTTGTGCGGCCGTTGGCCGGTTCCGATCAGGAAGCAAACGAATCGATCGATAGTCTGACCCCCTGGGTAGCGGCTGCTGCCAGAATTGGAACCAGTAATCTGGTCCTCTCTTCACCTCCTCCTCCGGGACCAGAGAGTTCATTCGAGGACAAACAACCATTGCTGAGTCGCACCGCAGGCATTCTCGATGCGCTGGTTGCTGTGAGTAATGATCCGTTGTTCACCGTCACGGTCGATATCCATCGTGGAGCGTTGGTCGAGACTGTCGCTGACGCACAATATTTGGTCGGTCAGACCCGGAAGGCCGGGTCTGGCCTGCTTCTGAATATTGGACACCTGACGACGTGCCGTCAGGATGGCTGGAGGTTGGTCGAGGAAAACGGCGACAAGATCTTTACCGTTGGTTGGAAGGACCATTCCCTCGCCGAGGACCGACCGAATCCGGTTTACTCGGTCGAGCTTGGGACAGCGGATAGTCCGTTCGAGAAATACGTTCACGCGTTCAAGCAGATCGATTCTTCCCGAGTGACGCACTTTGTCAATGTTGAGCATCCTCCACTCGGAGAAGAGGTTCCGGTTTTGCAAAGAAGCTATGCCTACATGAGGAATCTCTGGCAGACGGTGGAGTAACTGCACGATACAGCGGGAGGTGAAATCCCAATGAAGAAGGGGATTGTCATTAGGGCCTTCTCCGACAATCCGGACTTTCTGGGCGGCGGGTCATTTCTTTCCGGGTTGGACGATTTCAAGCGAGTCTTTGAGCGGGCGAAGAATGCCGGATATGACGGGGTACAGCCCTTTCTCGAACCCTCCGGCTACTTTTCATTGGAAACTCCTTCAGCGGAATTGTCCGCGATCGCAGCGGCGGCCCGCGAAAGTGGCATCACGATCTCCAGCTTGGAGATCGCTCCGTTTTCCTTTTCGTTTACAACCGATGATGTGTCGGAGCGCCTTCGCGCAGTCGACCACGTAACACGATGTCTCGAAATTGCCGCAATAGTCGAAGCAGCCGGGATCCTTGTCATCCCAGGCTGGGTGGGACTCCCGTGGGACAAGAGTGCGCCACTCATTCCCTACGACATCGCCTACGAGCGCACCCGTGGAGCGCTGGACACACTCGCCCCAGTCGCCGAAAAGCTCAGCGTATCGATGATGCTGGAGAATATTTGGAATCGGTTTTTGCTCAGTCCTCTCGAAATGCGAGCTTTGCTCGACGAGATTGACAGTCCGCGGGTCAAGGCAATCTTCGACGTGGGAAACGTTATCCTCTTTGGTTATCCCGAGCAGTGGGTTCGAATTCTGGGTGACCGCATTCAGGAAGTACATCTCAAGGATTACCGCTCCAGCGTTGGCACCGTTGACGGTTTCGTCGATCTCCTTTCTGGAGACGTGAACTGGTCCGCTCTAATGGAATCGCTTCGCGATATCGGCTATGACGGCTTTCTGACTGCGGAGGTTTTCCCTCAACCACACGCTCCCAATCTGGTTGTCGACCAGACATCCAGAGCAATCGACGCCATTATGGCGCTTTGATTGGAGACAAATCCCCATGAGCGAAAATTTCCGGCTTGGATTGATCGGCATCGGCGACATGGCAGAAGTTCACGCCGCGGCAGCCCAACGCCTCGGTGTTTCAATGGCAGTCGCGGCCGGTCAGAACCCTTCCCGGGCCAAGGCCTTGGCCCAGTCGACGGGCGCAGAGTTCTATGACAACGTGGAGCAGATGCTGGCCGATCCTCAGGTCACTGCAGTTGATCTTTGTGTCCCTAACGACCTTCACAGACGCTTTGCGGAACAGTCGTTGCGGGCTGGGAAGCACGTGCTGTGTGAAAAGCCTGTTTCGCTTTCACTCGAGGATGCAGATGCGATATTGACAGCCGCGAAATCAACCGGACGGACACTTATGGTCGGCCACCTGATCCGGTTCTGGCCAGAATACCGAAGGCTGCGCGAAGGGCTTCACAATAGCGAATTTGGCAGGGTCGATTGGCTGAGCTTACGTCGCCTCACCGGAGTGCTAAGCGCAACTGCTGGTCGAGAAGAATGGAGAACAAACGTCGCGCGCAGTGGAGGCGCCGCTCTAGACCTGCAGATCCACGATCTCGACTTCGCCTGCTGGGCATTCGGTACGCCAACCTCTGTAGTTGCTCGCGGCGTCCGTTCGAGCGGCGGGACGTGGGATCACGTTTCAACATTGGCCACTTTCGGAGAGAGTACCGTAATGGTGGAGGCCAGTTTTTTGATGCAGGGCGCGCCGTTCGAGATGTCATTCCACGCAGTAACCGAGCGGGGAACGGTGTCCTATCGGTACTCTCCTGAGAACTTCGCGCTTCATGGACTCCACGGTGAATCGGAGACGGAGGAAGAGCCGAAACGCGCTGCGAGCTTGAGACTCTTCCCAGCCGGCTCAGATCCGATCGATCTCTACACTCCAGAGGTGGACTCGTTCCAGTTGGCGATCGATGGGGAGATTCGCGAATTTGTCACTGCAGTGACTGAAGGAAGAGAACCGCTCTGTACCGGCGAGGACGCGCGTCGCTCCCTCGCTGTCGCCCTGGGCTCGCTGCGCTCGTGCGTGACAGGGGAGAGCGTCACCGGACCCTTCGAACACTAGAGCAAGCTTCCTGCCAGCGAGCCACCGTCGACGACAATCGTTGCGCCCGTAATGTACGAAGCCTCGCGTGACGCCAGGAACAGTGCTGCGCCGACGATGTCGTCTGCAGTTCCTATCCGTCCAAGTGGAAGGGTGGCTTGCCAGTCGATGATGCTCACCCGCTCTTCCACCGCCTGATCGCGCACGATATTGGTATCGATCGTACCTGGAGCAATGGCATTCACCCTGATTCCGTATCGGCCCAGTTCCACGGCCATTCCCATCGTCAGCATCTTGTCCGCCGCCTTTGTCACACTATAATGCGCTTTCGTTTCACCCGACACTTCGGCAGATACAGACGTGATGTTGATGATCGACCCTCCCGACATGCGATCCACCATTCGTCGGGCGACAGCTTGTCCGCAATTGAAATAGCCCGTCACATTCACTTCAAGCGTTCGCTGCCAGAGTTCGTTGCTGATATCGAGAAACGATCGAAACTCGCAAAACCCCGCATTGTTTACCAGGCAATCGATCGGTCCAAGTCGTTCTGTCGCGGTCGACACTGCCAACTCGACCGCAGCCCGATCTGACACATCCGCAGCGAGCGCAATCGCAGATCCTCCAGCAGACTCGATCTCCTCTGCAACCAGATCGACGCCGCTCCTGCCCACCACCGCGACAGCTGCTCCTTCGTGAGCGAAGCCAAGTGCTATGGCCCGGCCTATGCCTTTCGGGCTGCCGGCGCCGGTGACAAAAGCGACCTGATCCTGCATGAGCATCGTGGAACTCCGAAACTCTAACGGCGGGTGCGGGGATCGAGGGCCGAGGAGAGACCGTCACTGAGAAACTTGATGCCCAGCACCGTGATCACGATCGTGATGCCCGGGATTGTCGAAATCCACCACGCGGTATCAAGGTATTGACGACCCTCCGCCACCATAATTCCCCAGCTGGGGGTCGGCGGCTGGACACCAAACCCAAGAAATGAAAGCGATGCCTCGATGAGAATCATGCCCGCCACCTGGAGCGAGGCGAGAACGCCAATCGGTGTCATGCAGTTGGGCAGAATATGACGAAGGATGATTCGTGTGCTGCCTGCCCCGGACGCTCGTGCGCTTTCGATGAACTCCCGATGTTTGAGCGAAAGGGTCATTCCCCTGGTCAGTCGGGCATACCCGACCCACTGGGTAACGGCAAGGACGAGAATGATGTTCCTTACCCCCGAGCCAAGCACCGAAAGAACGATGATGGTCAGAATGATTCCGGGAAATGCGAGAAAGAGATCGACGAATCGCATGAGTAGCGTGTCGATCATTCCGCCGAAATACCCCGAGAACGTCCCAATCAAAACACCGATGATGGCGGTGAAGAACACTGAGACGAAGGCCACGGTCAGTGACGTTCTGGCTCCGTAGATGATACGGGTGAAGAGATCGCGCCCGAGTTGATCCGTTCCCAGGAGGCTCCCTTCCAGCCCACCTTCGAGCCAGAACGGAGGCATAAGCCTGGACGTCAGATTCGCAGCGGTGAGTTCCTCCTTAGCCAGCCACGGAGCAAACAACGCCACGAGGATGACGGATGTGGCAATGATCGAACCAATAAGGAGGTCGGGGTGGTGTCGCATCGTTCGAGAGAAGCGCTGAAGCCGGGGAGTTGGTTCGGAGGACGCGCGCTCCAACGTTATGAGGGCGGGCTTGAGCGAGGCCTCGCTCATGAAAAGAACTTCCGGTCGATCACCAGAGCGCTCACCATCTCAGCTGTATCGGATCCGAGGATCAACGATGGCATAAAGTATGTCAACCAGCAGATTGATACTCAGAAAGATCAACCCGGCCACGAGAGCAAGCGCCTGCACTAACGGGTAGTCCCGGGTACCAACGGCATCGGTCGTGAGCATTCCGAGCCCTGGCCAGGCGAATACCGTTTCGACCACGACTGCCCCGCCAAGCAGAGCTCCCAGTTGCAAACCTAGCAACGTTATGAGGGCGATGAATGCGTTCTTGAGCACGTGTCGAGACATGACCATCGACTCTCGGAGTCCTTTTGCACGTGCTGTCCGTACATACTCCTCGCGGAGCACTTCCGTTACCGTTGCACTCGTCATACTGGCAATCACCCCTACGAGCTGCGCTGCCAGCGTGACCACGGGAAGCACGTAGTACTTTGGTGCTCCGTATCCTGATGTCGGGAGCACTCCCAACTGCACGGCGAAAATCAGAATAAGCATGATCGCAAACCAGAAGCTGGGCATGGCGAACCCCGCCAGCGACAGAATGCGAACCAAATAGTCGAAAATCGACCCTGGTCGAACTGAGGCGAAGAGCCCAAGACTGACGCCAATAGCTACCGAGACCACCATCGAAATACCGGCCAGTGCGATCGTTCGAGGGAATCGCTCAAGGATGAGTTGATTGACTGGTTCCTTGCTGAACCAGGAAATGCCAAGGTCACCATGTAGGACTCGCTGCAACCACTTGATGTACTGCTCCCAGATCTCGCCATCCAGGCCGAGCATTCGGCGCACTTGCTCGATCTTTTCTTGCGGAGCGCCGGGTTCGAGATACGCCTCGGCTGGATCGGCCGGGGTGAGTCGCAGCATCAGGAAGACGAGCACGGACAGGATGAAGAGCGTGACGATCGTCTGCAGAAGACGGCGTACAACGAACTCGAACATCAACTCGCTCCCGCTCGTATTCCGGTGGTGCCAGTTGCACCACCGGAATAACCTCCCAGTGACCTAACCGGAGATGGTGATGTCGGCCATGCGAGGACGCTTGTCAGGCTTGAGCGTCAATCCTTGAACTGCCTCATTGACGCCATAGATATCGACAACATGATGCTGCCAAAGACAGGGAGCTGCATCCCAGATGAGCGCTTGCGCTTCCTTATAGAGCTCCCCACGCGCTTCCTGATCGATGGTTGCCGAACCCTCGTCCAGCAGCTGATCGACCTCGGGACTCGTCCAGCTGACGGCAGACGTTCCCTGGTAGGTATCATCGTCCCGCGAGTGGAAGAACCAGCGCAGCGGAAAGTCAGGATCCCCATTTACCGCTGAGATACCCCACTGGAACAAGTGCCAGCGATCACGCTCGGCTGCAGTCATGGCGAAAGCTGCGTTCATTTCGGGAACTTCGACATTTACAGTCACGCCGATCTGCTGCGCGCTGGCGGCGATTGCCTGAGCCAGGTCTCGGCCCGCCGGGTAACGGTCGCCCGGCACGACAAAGAGGCACTCGAATCCATCGGCATATCCAGCTTCCTCGAGCAGAGCCTTTGCCTGATCGGGATCGTATGTGTACGGCGCCAGTCCATCGTTGAATGCAAAGACCTCGGGCGACACAGGCGCGATCTGGCGTGCGGACCCCTCGCCAAGCAACGCATCGATGATCGACTGCATGTCAATTCCGAAGTTGAACGCCCGGCGGACGAGCTCATTGTCGAAAGGAGGAATCGTGACGTTGAAGACAGGGTAGAGACTCTCGACGGTCTGCTGAGTCAAAGTGTAGAAACCCGACTCACCGTCCATCACATTCTTCTGATCCTGGCTGAGTTCGTCGAGAATGTGTAGCTCACCGGCTCGGAGCGCAGCAAGGCGGGTCGCATCTTCGACAATGTGCCGGTAGACGAGACTCTCGATCTTGGCCGGTTCGCCCCAATACTCGTCGAATGCGACAAGATTGATGTGATCGGCCTGCACCCACTCTGTCATCCTGAACGGACCGGTCCCAATATTTTCGGGAATTGGATCGGTGCCAGCGGCGCGTGTGGGCCCGGCCGGCATGATGTACGTCAGAAGGAGACTTGCCAACAAACCTCCGAAGGGGCGCGTCGTCTTGATCTGCGCTGTCAGGTCGTCGACTGCGATTACTTCGGCAATGACGTCGTCTGGATACAGGATCGGCCCCATAGGCGCTCCGACATCCGGATTTGTCCACCGCTCGAGCGTGGCGACGACATCATCGGCGGTGAGAGAGTCACCGTTGTGAAACTTCACCCCGGAGCGAAGCTTGAACTCCCAGGTCAGCTCGTCCGGATTGCTCCAGGACTCAGCTAGAACGCCGACATACTCGCTCGAGGAGACCTTGTCGACGAGCGTCTCATAATGTTGATAGTTGACGGCGATATCGGAAACACTGCCGGTCTGCGTCGGATCCTGCCGGATGATGCCGTTGCGAAGACTGGCGATTACTTCGCCGCTGGCTTGAAGACTCGAATTCAGGAGCGGAGTGCCCCAACCCGAACCCGCCGAAGCGCCTCTGGAAGCGATACTCGCCCCCGCCACTGCTACTCCCGCCCCGCCTGTCGCCTTGATCAGGTCACGGCGATTGACCGCCGTTTTCCGATCCATACCGCTCGTGCCGACCTTCTGCCCACTGTTCACGTAGCGCCTCCTGTTCAACCTGCTTCTCGCGGCCGAATACCGTTCGCCATGAACGACATGAAACCCTGTTTCATGAATTGAACGGATTATAGAAGCGGCCTTGAGGAGTGTCAATCGGTCTTTCGCGGACCCGCTCCGCTCAATGCCGACAAGGCACGGGAACGTGTGTCCTCGCCGACTCGTAGGCACAGAGAGCCACGTCCAGCGCTCGCAGACCATCGAGTCCGGTAATCGGAGCTTTGCCACCTTCCCGGACTGCTTGCACGAAATCGCACAGCAGCTCTCAATCGGCGTCTCCACCCCAAGGGACATACGAAAAACGTCCAGATCGATCATCTGCGAGACGAATCTGCTCAGCAAAGGCATCGATCTCGATCACCCCACGATCGCCAACGGCCTCTAGAGTGAGTCCTCCCCAGATCGGCCACGAAGCTGGCCTGTTCCAGCTGCAATCGATGCTTGCCGTCATGCCGTTTTGCAGCGTCAGCAAGACCACACCTACATCTTCGACCGCCAGCCCGGAAGTCAGCCTGGTGTTCGACTCCGCGTAGACGCTGTCGATCTCAGTCCCGAACATCCAGCGCAGCAAATCGGCCAGATGGACGACGTGGTCCATCATCGCCCCTCCACCAGCCAGTTCCGGATTCTGGAACCATCCAGGTGGCATCTGCCCATTGTTGGTTCCCGTGGCGACTTGTGGCCGCCCAATGGATCCGCTGCGGATCGACTCTCGGGCGGCCACTATGGCTGAGTTGTATCGCATAGGGAAAATTGTCCCCATCAGCACACCACAAGACTGACAGGCCTCGACCATGCGTATCGCGTCGGCGCGATGCGTCGCGATCGGTTTTTCACAAAGCACATGTTTGCCGGCGGCGGCGGCGTGCACTACCAGATCGGCATGAAGACTTGTTTCGGCCATCACGATAACAGCCTCGACGTCGCTCCGGGAGAGGAGCGATAACGGGTCATCGTGGGCATCTCCGCCGAATCGCTGAGTCGCCTCGGCTCGCCGCAACTCATCGTGATCGTAGGTCGCTACCAGTGTGAAATCTGGTTCATCTTGGATCCGCGCCGCATAACCAGCCGCGTGACCATGCGCGAAACCAAGCATCCCGAAATTCATTCTGGCGACCCTCCCCCATCGATGGTTTCGCGTGTCAATGTCACGGGCAAACCGGTGCGCGATGACTCGGCAACCGCCAGCGCCGCGGCCAGGGCGTTAATGCCGTCCGCGCCTTCGACCAGAAACGGGGTGTCGCCTCTCAGACAGTCGATGAAATGCCTGAGCTGGATTCCGTATGGCCGCGCCGGGTCGCCGATTCCCAGAGTGACGTGCCCGTCTCGTTCGTAGCGAACCGGCAGGGACTCGTTGCTGTCGTGCCGCAGCAGACCATGTTCACCGGCAATTTCAAGCCTGGTTCGAAAGGCGTGGTGAGCCCAGCTGGCAGCGCAATGCGCCACGATTCCGTTCTCGAAGCGGAGTACCGCCTGGACATATTCGATCGG
>JBFWRO010000076.1:0-9128 GCA_050248865.1 Thermomicrobiales bacterium
CGGCAGCCGCTTTCACTGGCATCCTCATGAGAACGTTCATGGCTGGTACCTGGATGACGCCTCCGCCGACACCCAGCATGCCCGAGAGCACTCCAGCCCCTCCGCTCACGGTCAATCCCGTTGGGATATTCACCGGTGCGTAGTCGATGTCCAGATTCGCGGCAGGGTCGTGATACTCCGCCCGGTAGGCTGATTCACCATGTTCGGCGGGAACCGCCAGGATCTTCATATTGCGCCGCAGCAACATGGAAACGGCCGCGTAGGTCAGCACTGCTCCAAACAGGCCGTTCAAGATGCGCTCGGGAGCCCGCACGGCCAGCAGTGCCCCGACAAGCGCTCCGGAGGCGGTGGTCACCTGGAGAAGCATCGCGAGACGGAGGTTTGTGAAGCGGCTTCTCAAATGGACTGTCGACCCGACGACGGAATTGAGGACCACGGCCACTGCACTGGCGCCGATAGCGACCTTCTCGTCGACTCCCAGAAAAAGCGTAAAGATCGGAACCATGAAGACCCCGCCGCCCAGTCCAAGCATCGAGCCCATCGCACCGGCAAATGCCGCAACCAGTACAAGGGAGAGTGCCAGCCCAACATCCACCAGGTGTTCCCTCGATAGCAAAAACCAAGACCGCCGCGTCGATGACGGCGTGCACATTATCGTCTGTTTGATCGGGTGAGGGAACCCGGGAGCCAGGAGCCGTGATTTCGCTCAGTGTCTCGGGTTGACCTGTGCCAATTGGCGTGCAACACTGCGGAAGGTGCCGCGTGTGCTGCATCGAAAACAATTCGCTCCGAAACGACAGGAGTGGCTGCGCGAACACTGTGGTTCGGCGTGGCAACGGGGGAAGCCGGTGCGATTCCGGCGCTGTCCCGCAACTGTAACGCGATGCACCTTCGGGTGGCGCGAAGTCAGAGTACCCGTTCCTGTGCGTGTCCGGCGCCCTTCGTGAGAAAGGGGAGGACCTTATGATCTCCATTTCGCTCGATCCTGCTCGGCATTTCAAGCCGGTTTATTCCCGAATCCGCGATAGCAGTCGGAGCGCGATTCCACGCTGGATCGGTTTCATCATGATTGTTGGGCTGCTCTTGAGCATGCCAGGCAGTACTGTGGCTCAAAGCTCCGCGAGCATCGTGTCGGCAACCGAGTGGCTGATCTCCCAACGTCTGGAAAACGGGGCCTACCCAGGATTCGACGGGTCGCCTGACGCCGTGGTCACGGTCGACGCCGTGACCGCACTGGCACTGGCGGGTTTCCAGGACGAAGCTGAGGAGAGCACCCTGTATCTCGAATCCGAGGCACTTGTTTTTGCCCAAATCGGCCCCGGATCGGCGGCGAAACTGGCGCTGATGTTGGTGGCGTCGGGGAAGGATCCACACAACTTCGCCTTCGTGGATCCGCTTTCGATCGTGGAACATGCGGCGAACGCGGGGATGATCGGCTTCGGTCCTTACGATCACGCGCTCGGATTGCTGGCCCTGTCGGCCGGAGGATCGGATATCCCTGAGGTTGCAGTCGAAGCGCTCTTTCAGTCAAAGGCCGATGGTGCAGGCTGGGCGTTCGACGGCTCCACGGACCCTGCGGCGTCCGACACCAACACGACAGCGCTCATCATTCGGGCTGCCCACGCGATAGGACGTGGGGATGATCA
The DNA here is from genome assembly GCA_050248865.1 of Thermomicrobiales bacterium. Lineage (GTDB taxonomy): Bacteria > Chloroflexota > Chloroflexia > Thermomicrobiales > UBA6265 > JAHBVL01. The sequence goes on from JBFWRO010000076.1 coordinate 1,647, forward strand.
GCGCATCGCCTCTGCGGCCGAGTGGCTGGCATCGTTACGGACGGCAGAGGGTTTCCCATACCAGCCGGAGGGTCCGTCTGACGCGAACTCAACGGCGTTGTCTCTGCAGGCCCTTGTGCTCTATCCGGGATTCAAGACAGAAGAGGCCCTGGCGGTCCTCAGTGCTTTCCAGAACGACAATGGCTCGTTCTCCTGGATGCTCGATCCGCGCGACGAGAACATTTTCTCCACGGTTCAGGCGATTCCGAGTCTGGTTGCGCTTTCCGTCATCGACGGGCAAACGACGGCGGATCCGGGCGCCACCCCCGCTGGTACGCCGGCGGCAATGCTCCGCGCGGCATGATTCCCGCGCGTCCCGGCGCGACCGTAACTCGCCTGGTTGTTGCCATAACTCTGTTGTGTTTTTTCCATGGTGCTGGTCTCGCCGGTTCGAACGAGGCGGCACTCGTGATCGACTACGGCGAGGGCACGGTGACGTATGCCATCGTCCCGTTCGAGTCGGAGACCCTGACCGGCTATGAGCTTCTCCGGGAGTCGGGACTCTCCCTTGTGTCGATTCCATTCGGGGGGCTGGGTCAGGGTATTTGTTCGATCGAAGAGGTTGGGTGTTCGGTTGGTAGCTGTCGCCGTTTGTGCCAGTCCTCTGACCCAAATTCGCCCTTCTGGCAGTACTTCTCTCTCGAGGATGATGGGACATGGCAATCGCGTCCACGCGGGGCAAGCGGCACGTCGGTCGAACCTGGGACGATTCATGGCTGGGCCTGGACTGGCACTGAGCCAGCGCTGCCCTCCGTGACATTCGAGGAAATTTCCAGGCTTGCTGGCAGCGGCAACGGGTCCGGCGCAGCGCGGCACCTGACGTATGACGCGGCGGGAGTCGTTTCGCAGAAGGACGTCGACCGACCGCAGTTCATCACGTATGTGATAGCCGGAGCTATCGTCCTCGTGCTTCTGGCAGGGATCTTTGTGGCACAACGGCGTCGCGCGATGCAGGAGCCAATGCCGTGAAGGGCGAAATACGGACCTTCGATCCCAGAGCGTGGATGATCTGGTGGATCGCTGCTTCATTACCAGCCTTGCTTGGGAGGAACCCCTTCATGCTGGTGACAGTGTTGCTTTCGATCCTCGTCGTCCGCGCGTCACTCCATCCAGCAAATGTCATCGTAACGGCAGGCATTCTCCGGCTCTTCGCTGTTTTCGCATTCATCAGTGTTGTTTTCAATGCGCTGACGGTCCATGCCGGGGAATTCGAGATGGTCACTATCCCGGACTGGGTGCCCGTGGCAGGCGGCGCCATTACGCTGAACGCGATCATCTATGGAATCCTGGGCGCGCTCGCCATACTGACGCTCGTACTGGCGGGCTGGACCGTCGCCGAGCAAATCGACTGGGCTGGAGCGATGCGCCTCCTGCCGGATGCGCTCCTCGGCGTCGGCGCCGCCAGTTCGATTGCCTTCACGTTCTTCCCGCAGATGCTGGCCGCCTTCCGAGAGATCCGGGAAGCGCGACTCCTGCGGGGTGCGCCACTGCGCACGCCACTCGACTATGCGAGCATGGTTGCCCCTGTGCTCTCAGCGGGACTCGACCGCGCAGTGACAGTGTCAGAGATGCTGGAGGTGCGTTCGTTTGGCGGAGCGGCGACTCGGAATGCTGGCGGGAGCCATCGAACAGGGCTGGTGTCGGCTTCGATCGTGCTTTTCATTGTCGCGGCCTATTTCTTAGCGACGGGCGAGGTTCTTGCCGCCCTCGTGCTCGCTTGCGGCGCAACAGTAATGTTGCTCGGTCTGACCCGTTCCCGAAGCGAAAGACAACCCGCTCGCACGCGCTACCGCCCGGTGGTCTGGACCCGTTTCGACTCGTTCATCGCGGCCGCTGGGTTCATCTCCATCGTAGCCACGGGTGCAACATCGACTGCCTGGCCGGATGGTGTTCACTACGAACCTTACCCAACGGTCGACTGGCCCGTAGCCTCGTTGCCGCTCCTGATTGGACTCTGCGCCCTGACCCTTCCAGCGATACTCGCCACCAGAAAGCGAGAGCGTTATGGGTAAGGCATCTGTTGCCGGTGCCGCCGAAATGCGACGGGTCGGCTTTCAGCACGCCGATACGTCGGAACCTGTTCTGCGCGACCACTCATGGGAAATCGATAGTGGATCGTTCAATCTGATTGTGGGGTCATCCGGTTCTGGCAAATCGACCTTGTTGCGACTTCTGAACGGATTGGTGCCTCATTTCTCAGGTGGCAGTTTTGGCGGTCGAGTCTCTGTCTCTGGTCTCGATACCCTCGATGCGCCCACAAGAGAGCTCAGCCGGCATGCGGGATTCGTGTTTCAGGACGCTGATAGCATCGCTATCTCTGGTCGCGTCGAAGACGAGATCGCCTTTGGCATGGAGCAACTCGCGACTCCGGCGGTGGCGATGCGCAGGCAGGTCGAGGAGCTCCTGATGCTCCTCGGTATCGAGCACCTGAGGAAGCGGATGGTGACAACACTGTCTGGAGGCGAGCGCCAGCGTGTCGCCATTGCCGCTGCCATGGCCATGAATCCGGAGCTCCTCATCCTCGATGAGCCAACCAGCCAGCTGGACCCATCAGGAGCCGATGATGTCATTCAGACGGTGCACCGGCTCAACCACGAGCATTCGATGACCATCGTGGTTGCCGAGCACCGGCTCGAGCGTATCCTGCCGTTCGCCGACACCATGACGATGCTCCGACGGGGGCTTCCAGCGGTACAGGACACGCCCCGCAACCTCCTGTCAGCGGCGGGGCACGCTCTGGCTCCGTCCCTTTTTCTGGCGGGAGAACGCTTTGGCTGGACGCCGCGACCATTGACCGTGCGGGAGGGCAGACAACAGGTGCGCAGCACCGCAATGGCGCTACCTCCTGTGATCGATGTGCGTCGCCGCGCGACCGGTCGAGAAATCGTCGGACTGTCTGGGGTCGAGCTCAGGCATGACCAGCATGTGGTGCTTCGCCAGGTCGACTTCGCCATCCATGCTGGGGAAATCGTTGCGGTGATGGGAGCCAATGGATCGGGGAAAACGACCCTGTTGCGATCGATGATTGGCCTGCACACACCGGCCCGAGGGGAGATCCAGCTCCGCGGCACGCCGGTCAGCGAGATTGCAAAAGAACAGATTGGGCGAATCGCCGGATTCTTGCCGCAGCGTGCCAGAGCGCTGTTTTTCAATAACTCCGTCCTGGAGGAGCTTCAATTCTCACTGCGTCACCGCAACATGATGCACAACCCACATGCGCTGCTCGAGGAATTTGGTCTGTGTGGGCTCGAAGCACGGCATCCGCATGATCTCAGCGCCGGAGAACAGGAGTCACTTGCGCTCGCCCTGACCCTCGCCGGAGATCCACCTCTTGTCGTGCTCGACGAGCCAACACGCGGGATCGATGCTCCCCGGAAACGAAGCCTCATCGAGCGTATCGCATCCCGCACTGCTCTCGGGCAGTCATTCGTTCTCTCGACACATGACGTCGAGTTTGCGGCCGGCGTCGCCGACCGGGTCATCTTGCTGGGAGGAGGCGAAATCATAGCCGATGGATCCGCACGGGAGATCATGGATGGTTCGTTCATTTATGGAACTCAGCTGAACAAAGTCTTTGGAAATGGGATTCTGACGCTTGCCGATCTGGCGAACACGACCGGGCAGCTCGATTTGGGCGATACTGACTGTGCAAACAGGTCGGTTCGTTTGGACTCAGGAAACGGAAACTGAAGGTGGACCCGGCAATAGCCTCGATGCGCGTCGACTACACGAAGGATGCCCTGGACGAACGACTCGTCGACCCGGATCCCTACGGCCAGTTCGCGCTCTGGTTCGAGCAGGCCCGCGTTGCAGGCGGCGTCGAACCCAATGCGATGACGCTGGCAACCGCAAACGCCGATGGCGTCCCCACCGCGCGCATCGTGCTCCTCAAGGGATTCGATCGCAGCGGCATGACCTTCTTCACAAGTTATTCGAGCGCCAAAGGTCTTGATATCTCAGAAAACCCGAGAGCCAGCCTGTTGTTCTACTGGCCGGCGCTCGAGCGTCAGATTCGATTGGCAGGAAGCGTCTATCAAGTCCCGAGGGAAGAATCTCAAGCCTATTTCGAAGCACGTCCTCGTGGCAGCCAGATTGCCGCGCATCTCGGACTGCAGAGCCAGGTCGTCGACGGCCGTGAGTCGCTTCTCGCCCGCTTCGAAGCGCTCGAAGCCGAGTTCGGGGACGAACCAATTTCCCCTCCCGAGTGGTGGGGCGGCTACCGTTTGACGCCGTCGATGTTCGAGTTCTGGCAGGGCCGTTCGAACCGCATGCATGATCGCGTTCGCTATCGCCTCGAGCCACCAAATGGCTGGATCATCGAGCGTCTGGGGCCTTGAACGCCGCCGCCTCCTGGCTCGATCGAGGAACCTGAAAAGGTATTCAGACGTTTTCAGGTCGAATGCCCGGTTTCGCCTGGAGACGGGTTACACTTAAGGTTCGAGGAACGGCATCGAACCGACCGGTTTCCTCGAACCCAGCATCCTGACTCCATTTCATGCGACCAGTCCGCAACGAATTTGCCGAGACTGTCGCTACCACGAGCGAGAACGCACTCCATGCCAACACACGACGCAGCCGACGATCTTCCCCGGGAGGAATCCGGCCAGACCACCGAATACGATACGCAAAAGGATCCGGCGAAGCCGCGTCGCGGTCGCCGAAAGTCGGAACGATCGCCGCGCACCAGGTCGATTTCCCTGCCGGTGCTGGTGGTCGATGAGACAATCCTGCTTCCTCACATGTCGATTCCCTATCCGATCGAGGACGAAGAATCCTCGATGGTTATCGATCGCAGCCTGCGAACGCCGCTGCGTCAGGTGCTAGTACTGACGGAGCGACTGGTGGCCGCGCCAAGGAATGGCGGGGCGACTGACCTCTTCTCGATGCTTCCGTCGGACGAACGACTGATGATCATCGAGCAGGAGGTTCCGGAAAACGGTGATGAACCAGGCGGCTGGGTGCCGGACAGCGCGGATTCGCGCGAGGAATACGAACTCTGCCCCGTCGGCATCATCGCCGAGGTTGGTCAGCGCATCACACGGCCGGGCGGCTCCTCACACGTGATCTTGCAGGGGTTGAACCGGGGCATCATTAGGGAAATCGTTCAATATGAGCCCTATCTGGTCGCCCGGGTTGCCCGCCATTCCGACCCTCCGACCGATCCTGCCGCAGCGGAAGCGTCGATGACCGCGGTCCTCGAACAGATCGAGAATTACGTCAGCATGCTTCCGAACGTGCCGGAAGAGGTGCTGACCATGGTTCGCAGTGTCGATGAGCCCGGCTGGCTTGCAGACCTCATTGCGTTTTCACCGGAGTTCACGTCAGAACAGCGACAGGAGCTGCTGGAAGTACTCGACCCCATCGACCGGCTTCGCCGGCTTTCGGTGCTGATCCAGCTTCGCCTGGATGTCCTCAGCCTGCGGCAACAGATCGCCACCGAGGCCCAGGCGGGAATGGACCGGCAACAGCGCGAGTACTTCCTCCGTGAGCAGATGCGAGCGATCCAGAAAGAGCTCGGCGAGGGCAGTGCCGAGGAGACGCTCGCCGGGGAAATCCGTCAGAAAATCGAAGAGTCGGGTATGCCCGATGACGTCAAAACCAAAGCGCTCAGCCAGGCCGACCGACTCGAGCAGCAACATCCGTTTTCTCCCGAGATCGGCGTCATTCGCACCTATCTCGAATGGCTGACTGACTTGCCCTGGGCGATCGAAACAGAGGACCGACTCGATCTGAACGAAGCTGCGCGGATTCTTGACGAAGATCACTATGGCCTCGAAAAAGTCAAGGACCGCATCGTCGAGCATATTGCCGTTCGAAAACTGGCCGGCAGTAAACAGAAGACCCCGATCATTTGCTTTGTCGGTCCCCCAGGCGTTGGCAAGACGAGCCTCGGCAAGTCGATCGCACGGGCTATTGGCCGCAATTACGTTCGCATGTCCCTGGGTGGCGTGCGGGACGAGGCGGAAATCCGTGGGCACCGGAGAACGTATGTTGGCGCTATGCCGGGGCGGGTGATCAAGGCGCTCAAAGACGCCAAGAGCATCAATCCCGTCATCGTGCTCGATGAGATCGACAAAGTTGGGTCCGATGCGTTTCGAGGCGACCCGGCGGCGGCGCTGCTCGAAGTGCTCGATCCCGAGCAGAATGGAACATTCTCCGATCACTATCTCGAAGTGCCGTTCGACCTCTCGAAAGTCATCTTTATTACAACCGCCAACCAGCTCGAGCCGATTCCACCAGCATTGCGAGATCGTATGGAGATCATCGAAGTTCCGGGTTATACCGAGGTCGAGAAACTCGAGATCGCCACACGATTCCTGCTGCCGAAGGCGCTCGAATCGCATGGAATCGATGCCGAGCAACTCGAGATCATGCCCACCGCGCTGCAGCGATTGATCCGCGAGTACACCAGCGAATCAGGCGTGCGCAATCTGGAGCGTGAAGTCGGATCATTGTGCCGTAAGGCCGCTCGCCGATTCGCGGGCGATGATGCCCCCGAATCGATCCGGGTCGACGCGGATGATCTGCCGGATCTGCTCGGCGTCCCGCGATACGAGTTTGGTCTCGCCGAAGAGAAGGATGAAATCGGCGTGGCCACTGGCGCTGCGGTGACCAGCGTCGGCGGCGATCTCCTTTCGATCGAAGTGACCGTGATGGACGGCAAGGGCGACCTGATCCTCACCGGGCAGCTGGGCGACGTCATGCAGGAATCAGCGCGTGCCGCGATCAGCTATGCGCGAAGCCACGCGTCAGAGTTCGACATCGAACCCGGCTACTTCGACAAGCACAATATCCACGTGCACATTCCGGCCGGGGCGATTCCCAAGGATGGGCCATCCGCGGGGATCACGATCGCCACGGCTCTGGTGTCGGCGCTCACTGGTCGGGAAGTCCTTCGTGACGTGGCGATGACAGGGGAGATTACCCTGCGAGGCAAGGTCCTGCCGATTGGTGGGTTGCGAGAGAAGACACTTGCCGCGCATCGTGGCGGAATCAAGACATTCCTGCTTCCGAAGCGCAACGCCAAGGATATGGCGGAATTGCCGGATGTCGTTCGCAAGGAAATCCATCTGGTTCAGGTTGGGACGATCGACGAGGTGCTGGATCTCGCGCTCAAACCGAAGCGCAAAACGACCCGTTCGGCGCCACGTCCGGCGTCTGGGCGACTTGCGCCAGTGACCGCCTGATCGTCGGCGCTCAGTTGGCCGAGGATTCCCGCTCGATATCCTCCATGGCCAGGCGCAGCGCCAGCGTCAATTCATCTTCGGACGGCATTTCGCTCCACGACTGCCGGAACGTGAGTGAGCCTGGCTTCGCGCGGGTGGGTCCGCCAGCCGGCGCCCCGGCGAGTGTCAGCCCGTTCGTTCCCGTCCGCTGGAGAACGGCCGTTCGTTTGCTGCCGGTCGCTCCCCACTGCAGAATCAACGCGGTGCCGGACGCCGT
>JBFWRO010000077.1:0-9035 GCA_050248865.1 Thermomicrobiales bacterium
ATCCAAGATCCTCCGCCATGCGAGCGTGCCGTTTCCAGCGCTCCCAGTTGAGTCCGTCCTGACCCTCGATCATGATCGCAAAGTCCAAAACCACGTACCTCCTGACTGGTCCCATGTTGTACTTTCCCGAAGATTGTCACACACGATTCAAGCGACTTGACCGAAGCCAGGGAAGGACAGCGCTTCGGTATTCGGCGAAACTGTGCCTATGGATCATCCACCCGTAATCTCAGTGGTTGCCGAAATCACGGAATCAGTCGTCGCCAAACCAGCGGCTGAGTGGGAGTCTGTGGGACTTCGCGCGGCGGCGCGCCTGGCGGCCCTTGGTTTCGACGTGTCACTGGTCGCGAAATTACCTGCGAACGCCGATGCTGCCGAAGTCCGCAGAGCGCTGCTTCAGGCCGGTGTCGGGACGGATCATGTGACGAACGCTGAGACAGGGACTGCTCTGCCAGTCGACGCGATGTTTACGGCGCGATGTTGCCTGCTCGACCTGAGTGATATGGGTCGCTTTCGTTTTCTGGTGGATCTCCCGGTGCATACATGGCCTGGAGCGCGACTAGCAGGCTGTATCGATCGCATCATCGAGGCTGACGCTGTCCCGGCGCGAGAAATCTGCCAGCGCATCGATGCCGTGGCCGGTTCGCTGCCCGCGGCAATCGAGCTGACCGGCGCGAGAGGGCCGAACGAGGCACTGAGAGTCATGCAAACCTGGATGCTGTCAGGCAATCTCCGGCTCGCTGTAGTCAGTGGAGCCGATGGCGAAATATTTGGCGTTCATCGCATGGGAATCTGGAGAACGGCACCAAACGGTGGTCCGAACGAAGGAAAGTCGGCGCAATCTGTTCTCCTCGCAGCCGTCGGGGCCGCCCTTGCGGAGCGAGTGGCCCCCGAGAACGCGCTTCGACTGGCAGCGGCGATGTACCCGGTGGCCAGCGATGATCGGAGCCTGCAGGAACTCAACGAGGTCGCCGGTTCGATCGTACTGGACCTCGTCCCTGGCGACACATCCTGATCCTACGTCGTCGCGTCAGGACTGCTCGAGCGCGCGCATGATCTCGGACTGTGCGTCGGGATCAGTCTCTCGTTGCAAGGCCCTGGTCAGCGACTCCCTGACGCTGCGCCCCCTTATCTGACCGAGCGCCCATGCTGCGTGAGCGCGGACGAGGGGCTCGTCGTGGCGGTGCAGTGCTTCTGAGAGGACAGGAGCCATTTCAGGGTTGCCGCTGTTCCCCAGTGCTACCGCGGCGTTGCGCGCCATTCCACGCCGTTTGGCGCGAAGTACCGCCGTACGCGCGAACGCCGCGCGAAACTCACTCTCTGTCATCGTCAACAGCCAATCGAGGCGCGGAAAGGCGTTGTCGACTGATGCCGGGGCAAAATCCGCATCGTGACTGATCGATGCGGCCCCGGTATACGGGCATACTTCCTGACAGATATCACAGCCGAACACCCAGTCGCCCAGAAGCGGGCGGATTTCCAGGGGAATCGCCCCTCGCTGCTCAATCGTCTGAAACGACAGGCATCGTGGCGTCTCCACGATGTACGGGGCTACGATGGCGCCGGTTGGGCAGGCATCCAGACACCGCGTGCAACGCCCGCAGTCACGATCGACCGGCTGGGATCGTTCGACGGCTACATCGAGCATCGCCTCACCGAGCATCACCCAGGAACCGTGCCCTGGCACGATCACGCAACTGTGTTTGCCGTACCAACCAAGTCCGGACCGAACCGCGACCGCTCGGTCGACAATGCGAGCCGTGTCAGACAGGAGTCGGGCATCAACCTTTCGAGCCAAGCGACCTTCCAGCAAATCCCGGAATGTCTTCAGTCGCTTGCGAAAGATTCGGTGGTAGTCGACACCCCACGCGTATCTGGCAATGCGCCCACGCGGGGCATCAGCAGGTTTGTCAACAGGCCCGCCATAGTAGGGCAAACCGAGCGAGACGACCGACTGCGCTTCAACATGGAGCCGCCTGGGATCGGCAGCCACCTCTGCGCGAGCAGGGTCGAACCAATCGAGTCCAGCCAGCCGTCCGGCGGCAATATGTTCCTCGAGCATCTCCTGGAGACCGGGAAAAGGTTCACTCCCGGTGACCGATGCCAGGGCCAGTCCCGCTTCGCCTGCCAGGAGCCGGGCTTCGGCCAGGGAGATTTCCGGGTCGGCTATGCCGGCGACGGGGATTGCCCAGGGTGCGGCCGCGAAGGTCGGGCCTTTCTGTGGATTGCCGGGGTCACGAATACCCACGATGAATTCACTTTCAGGGCGCAAAAAAAGATCGAGCCGCTTGCGGCGACTCGATCGAATGTGCCTGGATGGTGCGATGCTCTAGCGGGCCGCCTTGAGAGCGGTTCGCATACATCGCGTGCACATCTTCACCGAGCGCGTCTGACCGTCGATGACCAATCGCCGATTTTGCACGTTGGGGCTGAACGTCCGATTGGTACGTCGCTTCGAGTGACTGACGTTGTGACCGAAGCCCTTCACTTTTCCGCAAATCTCGCATGCTCCGGCCATGTGCCGCTCCCTTGCCGGCGCGGTCACACCCGCGCGATCATCGTCATGTCACCTGTGGCGCACATCAGTCTTCACGACTGGGCGCGAACAATGCATTGTACCCGGCGAACGCCTTCGGTGACAAATGCGAGACGCGTGGTGGAGAGTACACTTGTTCTGAACGCAATTGATGGCCCTGTCTCGCTTTTCCCGACCGGTAACGACTCATCCTTATGAAATCCGCCGCTGTCACTCGAGAATCCTCGTCGACCTTGCCCACGACGGTTTTGCAATCCGTCGATGCCGCTCTGGAACTTCTGCGGATGGAGTGGCGCGATCATTACACGGGTTCGCAGGCCACTCGAGCGGTGCGTGCGCTTCAGCACGCTCAACGACTTTCCACCGAGCGCGATCAGTCGCTCGCGCTTTCCCGGATCGAGGCCGCACTGGATACCTATTTGGCGACGCCGATCGAAGAACGACGAGCGAAACTGGAGGCCATCGGCAAACAACTACGGGCCATCCGCGAACAACCGCCGGGATCACGTGAAGTCCCTTCACAACCTGCCTCTTCGCCGGTCGTCCGCAGGGCATATGCAGTGCCGCAACTCGATGTCGACGCGCCGGTCGGGATGCTTCCGCGCGTAGGACCCGCCGTGGCAAAAAAACTCGTCAGACTTGGCATCGAGACCGTCGGTGATGTCCTGCGCAACATGCCCAGGCGCCATATCGATTACTCCCGAATGTCGACTATTCGCGACGCCGCTGGCTTTGGTCAGCGCGGCGACGTGACCATTCGGGGTCGGGTCGAGGAGGTTTCGCCATTCACCGGCCCGCCTCCACGCGTGACGATCCGGCTCTCAGACCACACCGGCGCGATGCGTATCACGTGGTTCAACCGGTACATTGCGAACCAGCTTCGAGTTGGGGACGAAATCGCCGTCAGTGGCGTGCTCGAAACGGGATTCAGCGTTCCGAGCATGACAGGCCCGGAATGGGAGAGGTTCGGACCCAATCTGCTGTCCACGGGACGCATGACGCCGGTGTATCAGTTGACTCAGGGTGTCGCGCAGAAAACGATGCGCGCGCTCTCCCGGGCCGCGCTCGATGCCACGAAATCCACTGTCGCCGATCCGCTCCCGCAGAGCATCCGGGAGATGTTTGGCCTGATGCCACTGAATGCGGCTTTTGAAGAGGCTCATTACCCGGGTTCTGAGGCAAACCGGATACAGGCGTTGAAGCGACTCTCATTCGACGAACTCTTCCTCCTTCAACTCGGCATGGTGAGGGTGAAGCAGCAGCGGCAAACACGAACAGGACGGCCATTTGCGGTCGATTCCGATCTGATCGAGAGATTTCGCCGAAGCCTGCCGTTCGCATTTACCGACGCGCAGGATCGGGTCTTTCAGGAAGTCTGCGCCGATCTGCAGTCGGGCAAGCCGATGATGCGATTGCTGCAGGGTGATGTCGGCAGCGGTAAAACCGTGGTGGCGGCGGCAGCTTCGCTCATCGCTGTCGCCAACGGGACGCAAATCGCGCTAATGTCGCCTACCGAGATTCTCGCCGAGCAGCATTACGCCACATTTTCGCGGATTTTTAGCGCTCTCGAGGAAAATGACCGACCTTCGATCGCCTTGCTGACTGGAAGTGTCCCAGCCCGGCGGCGTCGCGAACTTCTGGCGGAACTGGAAGCGGGTGGGCTCGATGTTTTGATCGGCACGCAGGCGCTCATTCAGAAAGGTGTCGAGTTCGAGCAACTTGGCCTCCTGATTGTCGACGAGCAGCATCGCTTCGGAGTTCGTCAGCGAGCGCTGCTGGCAAGCGAACGGGAAGGCATCGTGCCTCACGTACTGGCGATGACCGCGACACCTATTCCCCGCACGCTGAACATGGTGCTCAATGGCGACTCTGAGGTCTCGGTCATCGACGAGCTACCAGCAGGCCGGGTGCCCATCGAGACGCATCGTTACACGGCTGCGGAGCGACCGATGGCGTACGAAAGGGTTCGGTCTGAGATCTCCGCAGGGCGACAAGCGTTCGTGATTTGCCCGCTGGTCGAGGAATCGGAGTCCTCCGATGCCAAGGCCGCGATTGCCGAAGCGGAACGATTACAGGTTCAGGTCTTTCCGGAGCTCAACGTCGAGGTGCTGCACGGACGCATGGCGGCGCGCGAGAAAGATCGAATCATGACCGCTTTCCGCAATAGGGAATTCGACATTCTGGTTTCCACATCGGTGATCGAAGTCGGCATCGACATCCCAAACGCCACGATTATGCTCATCGAAGGCGCCAACCGATTTGGTCTCGCTCAGCTCCATCAGTTTCGAGGCAGAGTTGGCCGCGGATCGCACCGATCGTATTGCCTGCTGATTGCCGACGACTCATCTGCCGATGCCGAGCAGCGACTTGCCATGATGGTGGCTTCGAACGATGGCTTTGCATTGGCTGAGAAAGATCTTCAGTTACGAGGTCCGGGCGACTTCGTTGGCACCCGGCAGAGCGGGTTGCCTGACATGCCGTTGCTGGCAGGATCATTCGACACTCGCATTCTCGATGCTGCCCGGCGAGCTGCCACGATGGTGCTGGCCGACGATCCAGAGCTTGAGGCCGATGAGCACACGCTGCTCCGACGTAGACTGGCGGCGTTCTGGTCTTCGGCGGCGCCCGATCTGCCGTTGGCGCCCTGAGTCTCACCGCTCTCGAGCTCGTCAAAGGGATTTCTGCCGATGCGTGTTATTTCCGGGAGCGCTCGAGGTCACCGGCTGATAGGACCGCCGAGCGCGCAGACACGTCCGATGGCCGACAAGATTCGCGAAGCGCTCTTCTCCTCTCTTGCCTCATTAGGGGCGGAGCCAGTGAACCTGCTCGATCTTTACGCGGGGACCGGGAGTATTGGCATAGAAGCGCTCTCTCGCGGGGCAGAACATGTCGACTTCGTCGACCACCAGAGAGCGGCCTGCGCGGTGATCAGGGAAAACCTTCAGCGCACGCACTTTAGCGAACAAGGCGCAGTGCACTGCTATCCGGTCGACCAGGTCTACCGAAGGATGCGGGGGTCGTACGATCTCATCGTGCTCGATCCGCCCTATGCCGACCCCACGATCGAGGCCCAGCTTCGCCGACTTGGACGGTCCACGCTGGTACAATCGCAAGGATTGGTCGTGCTGGGCCACTGGCCCCGACTGAGTTTGCCGGAGGAGATCGGCCGCCTCTCTTTGCTTCGCCGTCGATGTCACGGCGACAGCTGTTTTTCGATTTATGCGGTTGGGGACGAAGAAAGGCCGGACGTCGTGACGAGCGAGGCGCCAGCATCATGACAGTTGCGGTCTATCCAGGCAGTTTCGACCCGATCACGCTGGGTCATGTCGATCTGGCCTCGCGCGCGGCGAAGCTTTTCGAACATGTCGTCGTCGGGATCTACACGCGTTCCCAGAAGCCAGGTGCGCTCTTCGACCCGGAGGAGCGTCAGGAGATGGCGCAGGTCGCGCTCACCGGTATCCCCAATATTACGGTCGATTCATTTTCAGGCTTAACGGTCGATTTTGCTCGTGAACAGGGAGCGTCGGTCATCGTGCGGGGGCTTCGGGCCGTTTCTGATTTCGAATACGAGTTCAAGCTGACTCACATGAATCATCATCTGGCGCCGGATATCGAGGTCGTCTGCCTGATGACGTCCTCGCGACACTCGTTTGTCAGTTCGAGCTTCATCCGGGAGGTGGCGTCGCTGGGTGGGGATGTTTCCGCGCTGGTTCCCACCAACGTGAATGAAGCACTGGCCAGGCACTTCGGCGTGCTTTCGGCCGTGCCTGGATGACGCACATGGAGCATCCACGGCAGCCCAGACCGCCTGAAGCGTTCGACGTCGATCCTCATCCTGAGGAGGGCACAGCCGAAATTCTGTATGTGCTCGATCAGTTGGAAGACATGGTCGGCGTCAGCAAACGCGTGCCCTTCAGCAACAAAGTGATGGTCGAGGAAGAGCTCTTTCTCGATCTGGTCGAGCAGCTGCGCATCGCCATTCCCAACGAAGTTCGGCAGGCGCAACGCGTTGTGCGCGACCGAGAGCGAATCATCGCCGAAGCGCAGCAGGAAGCATCTCGAATCATCGAGGCCTCCCGCTCACGCGCCGAGTACCTCATTTCCGAACACGGCGTGCTGAACGAAGCACGGCAGCGGGCCGAGCAAATCCTCGAGCAGGCCGAGGAGCGCAAAAAACGGGAGCTTGGCGAGATCGATGTCTATGCCATGGAGCAGTTCAACAACGTTTCCCAGGCGATTCAGGATGGCTTGACTATTATCGAGCGGGCTCTGCATCAGACGCTGTCCGAGATCGACCAGGCACGCGACTCGGTCGGCCGGTGACGCATGCGGTCGCCGTCTGCGTTTGCCTGAGCCGGCGCGATTTCTGGAGTTCGCTCGTGTTTGACGGGAGCCGGAACTGCCCCCTATACTAGCCGTCGATTCGTCGGGCTTAGTCCCGGCGTTTTTTCCGTGGGTTTGCTGATTCGCGCGGCGAACGCCCCAGCACTACCACAAAACGAAGCGACTGCGGAAATGGACCTCCAGAACGACACTGTGATCAACGTCGCCGCGTTGCTCCGTGAGCCGATCGGCGCGACACGCACGCTCGAGCTGCATCTGGTGAATTTCCCGCTGGACGATGATGGTCTGGCCGCCAGAAATCTCGATGGGCTGGTTCGGTTGACTCGCCTGTCGGATGAGATTCTGACCTCGATCACGGGCGAGACTCTCGTCGAGCTGGAATGCCAGCGCTGCCTCGAGCAGTACGATCAGCCGGTAACGGTCAAGTTTTCGGAAGAGTTTCGCATTGCCTATGACGTCCGAACGGGACTCGGCATGGCAGGTGAAACAGAAGAGGACCAGTTCGAAATTTCGGCGGCACACGAGCTCGATTTCGCCGAGGCGCTCCGGCAGGAGATACTCATCGAGTTGCCGATGCGACCCTCATGCGGGGAACGATGTCCGGGGCCACCATCAATTGGCACTGCGGATGACAATGACGAAGTCGATGAGCGGTTTGCGGCCCTGTCGGCTCTGCTCGAGGATGAGTGAATAGCGTCGGGTCGTATGGCCGCGGCGAACAAGGAGTCAAGTTCACATGGGTGCACTTCCCAAGCAACGAATCAGCCGTCACCGTCAGGGCAACCGGCGCCGCCACATTTTTCTCACCGCTCCCGAGCTGGTGACATGTCCGACGTGTCGAGAGATGCGCCGGGCGCATCACGTCTGTCCAAACTGTGGCTACTATCGTGGCCGTCAGGTTCTTGTCATCGAAGAGCGGCGGCGGGTTTCCGAGTAAGTTCGTTGATTCGAGCCGCGCTTCCCGCGACGGAGCGCGGCTTTTTTGCCGACCTCCGCGCGGATTGTCCCCATGGCTCTCCCTCCGACATCCGGAAAGGGCATAATTCCCTCCGAGGTGGGATCGAATTGCCATGACAGTACATGCTGCGATTACCGGATGGGGAATGGCCGTCCCCGAGCGCGTGCTATCGAACGCCGACCTGGAACGCATGGTCGACACGTCGGACGAATGGATCCTGAGCCGCACCGGCATTCGCGAGCGGCGGGTCGTCGGACCCAATGATTCGACCACTTCGCTCTCCGTTGATGCAGCTCGCAAGGCACTCGACAAGGCCGGGATCTCTGCCGACGACCTCGATTTGATCGTCGTCGCCACGTGCACTCCCGATGAGTTCCTTGTTTCAGAAGCCTGCATGGTGCAGGGCGAGCTTGGCGGCAATGCAGCGGCCTTCGATCTTGGCGCGGCGTGCGCAGGATTCGTCTACGCTCTGACGACCGCCACGCAGTTCATACAGAACGGGGTCTATCAGCGCGTGCTGGTGATCGGCGCAGATACGCTGACCCGGTTTGTCGATTACAGCGATCGATCCACCTGCATCCTTTTTGGCGATGGCGCAGGCGCGGTTGTGGTGGAGGCGTCGACCGAGCCACGGGGGACGTTGTCGACGGTTCTCGGCGCTGATGGCGCGGGATATAAACACCTGTACATCCCGGGTTGGGGAGCGTTCGTGCCCGAATCGGCGGGGATATTTCCCGAATACCGGCCTTACCTGCAAATGAACGGTCGGGAGGTCTTTCGCTTCGCGGTCACGGCGATGGGTGACGCTGCCGTCGAGTCGGTGAGAAAGGCAGGTCTCGAGTTCGAAGATATCGACATGCTGATCCCTCACCAGGCAAATCTACGTATCATCGACGCGGCCGCCCGGCGACTCAATCTGCCGATGGAAAAGGTGTGGGTCAATCTCGATCGCTACGGCAATACGTCCGCAGCGTCGATTCCGATGGCTCTCGTCGAGGCAGAGGAGGCCGGCAGGCTTTCGGAAGGGGCGAATATCGTCTTCGTGGCGTTTGGCGGAGGGCTGGCCTGGGCGGCCAGTGTCGTTCGCTGGGGCATTGCGGGAGTGGCCCGGATGTCTGTATCACGTGCCGAAGCGCAGTTCGCCTGCGCGCGATGACGATCTAGGGGGGCAGGTGTGTCTGTCGCCGGCTTAGTTGG
>JBFWRO010000078.1:0-9016 GCA_050248865.1 Thermomicrobiales bacterium
GTAGTGATGATCGCCGGTACACCGCCATAGGCGACGATCAGCCCATTGACTGCACCGAGTCCGACGCCCATCCCAATTGCCAGCAGAACCGCCACGAGCGGCGGCAAGTCAGGCTGCCGCGTCAACAGTGTTCCCACCATATAGGCCGTCAGCCCAACCATCGATGAGACGGAAAGGTCAATGTTTCGCGTGAGGACGACCAGCACCTGGCCCACGGCAACGACCAGCGGTATGGCCATCTCGAGGGTCAGGCGATTTGTCGGTCGAGGTGCGAAATAGTCGGGGATTTGCGTCCAGAAGAAGATCAGCATGGCAATGACCACGCCAAACAGGACGATCTCCCTGAACTGCTCGGGCCGGATGCGGCGCAACAAGGCGTCAGTCATCGGCCTCTATCCGTGTCGAATCGCCCGTAATCAACCGATTGAGTTCGGCCAGTGCGCTCCGTTCCGCGATGGAGCGAAGCGCATCGGCAGCGGCGACCGGATCGGCCATCTGACCCATGGCTGCCGAAAGCACGATCTCCTGGGTGATCCCGGCGTGGTCGAAAATCGCGACTTGCCGGCCCTCACGCATGACCAGCACTCGGTCACTCATGGCTAGCACTTCCGGCAGATCGGAGCTGATAAGGATGATGGCCATGCCCTGCGCTGCCAGCTCATCCACCAGTTGGTGTACTTCGGCCTTGGCGCCAATATCTATTCCCCTGGTCGGTTCATCGAGGATCATCACCTGAGGACGAGTTTCCAGCCACTTGCTGATGACGACCTTCTGCTGATTGCCACCGGAGAGCGACGCCGTGGGCACATCGACCGAAGCGGCCCGGATCTGGAGGCGCTGACGATACGACTCCGCCGTCGCTCGTTCGGCGCCCTGTCTGACGAGGCCAAGCCGCGTCAGAAATCGATCGAGAGAAGGGAGGGAAATGTTTGCGGAGATCGACAATGGCATCACCAGTCCGAGCTGACGGCGGTCCTCGGTCGAATAGGCAATGCCGAGCTGCATTGCCTGGGCCGGCCCGGTGATGGACACCTCCCGGCCATCGAGCTCCACTCGGCCCTGATCCGCGGGAGCAATACCGAAGAGCGCCAATCCGACATCCGTGCGGCGGGAACCGACCAGCCCGGCGAAACCCAGCACCTCACCGGCATGGAGATCGAACGAAATGCCTTCAAATGCATCCCGCCGGCCGAGATCCTGTACGGAGAGCCGCAGCGGCCCTGGCGGATGTCGAACCCGGTGGAAGATTTCGACGACATTCCGTCCGACCATCCCCCGAATGGCGTCCGCTGGCGTGAGTTCCGCCCGTGGCGATGTCGATATCCACTGGCCGTCTCGCAAAATCGTAATGCGATCGGCAATTTCGAAGACTTCCTCGATCCGGTGTGAAATGAAAAGAACCGCGACTCCTCGTGCGCGCATAGTCGCTATGACGGTGAAGAGCTGCTGAGCCTCGTGCGCGGAAAGAGAGGCCGTCGGCTCATCCATGATCAGCACACGCGTCTCGAGGGAGATGGCCTTGACGATTTCGACGACCTGCTGCTGGGCCAGTGTTAGCCCCCGGGCCGGCTCTCCTGGATCGAGCTCGACACCAAGCAGCGCGAACACATCCTGAGCTTCCTGCTCCATCTTGCGACGATTGACGATCTTTCCTCGGCCACGATGACCGATGAAGATGTTCTCGGCGACGGTCAGGTCGGGGAAGATCATCGGTTCCTGGTACATGGCAGCGACGCCGTGAGCCTGCGCGTCCTGGGAGGAGGCGAATGTGACGGGTTGGCCGTCGAGCACGATCGATCCCGCATCCGGCTGCTGGATGCCGGTCATGATCTTGATCAGGGTCGACTTTCCGGCCCCGTTTTCTCCCAGAAGGGCGTGAATCTCGCCGCTATAGAGCTCGAGTGAGACGCCGTCGAGCGCGCGCGTCGCGCCGAACTGCCGGGAAATGTTTTCCATCGAGAGGACCGGGCCCGGCCTCCCGTTTTCCAGGAGATCCGCGGCCGAACGTTGGGTGGCCATGTGAAGCACGCGACAATCCCCATGCCAGAGCGGCTCCGCCGCAGTTCGCTTCGTCCTTTTGCAATCTGATTGCCCGAGAAACCTACCACGCTCGCCGCGTTCCGGGCTACCTCGCGCGTCTCTCAGAGCCTGCCTCGATCGCCAGCGAGGAACGACGAGCCGCCGACGTGATCAGACGGATTCTCGGGTATGCTGCGCAGGACAAATGGCCGGGTCTGTGGAGATTTTGGAGTACTGACAAGAAATGCTGACAACACTTATCGGTTTGCCGGTTTCCGAGCTGGATACACCAGCATTGCTTATCGATCTTGACGCTTTGGACCGCAACATCGCTCAGATGGCCGCGGACATCAAGGAGAGAGGCGCGTCCTGGCGCCCCCATTCCAAGTCCCATAAGTGTCCAGCGATCGCCCACAGGCAAATTGCCGCCGGTGCAATCGGTGTGGCTTGTGCCAAGCTCGGTGAAGCTGAGGTCATGGCCGCCAACGGCATCAAGGACATACTCGTTCCCAATCAGGTAGTCGGGCGAATCAAAGCTCGCAGGGTTGCTGGTCTGGCCACCCAGGCGAATATCTGCACCGCGGTTGACAGCATCTCCAACGTCGAGGAACTCGATGCTGCGGCAATCGAAGCAGGGACGAAGCCCCGAGTTGTCATCGAAATCAACACTGGCATGGATCGCGCCGGCGTCGAACCTCGCGAGGCCGCGCTCGATCTGGCCCGAAAGATCGCTGGCCGCAAGGGAGTGCAGTTTGCCGGGATCATGACCTGGGAAGGTCACTGCTGGAAGCTGCCGCTTGGAGATGAGCGGGACGCGGGCATCAAGAAGGCGATGACTGACATGCTGGATTCCGCGGAGATGATTCGTGATGACGGGATCGCGGTCGACATCATCTCAGTTGGCGGGACGGCAACGTATCTGACCTCTGCCGGTGTTCCCGGTATCACTGAAGTTCAGGCGGGCGGCGGCATCTTTGGTGATCTGGAATATCTTCGCCAGGGAGCGAACGTGCAACCGGCGATGACGCTCATGGCCCAGGTCACGAGTCGCCCCACCAGCACGCGCATCATTCACGACGCCGGGCGAAAAACGATCGATCCATCGAATCGAGCGCCGGAACCTCGAGGCATCGATGTCGAGGAGAAAAAAAGCTTCTCAGCCGAGCACGGAACGCTCTATCTGACAAAGCCCTCCGATTCACCGAAGGTTGGGGACCGCCTGGAATTTTCGATCGGGTATTCCGATCAGTGCAATCATCTGCATGAGAATTTCTATGGCGTTCGCAATGGCCGTGTCGAGACGATCTGGCCCATTCTCGGTCGCGGCAAGATTCAGTAAACGCGGCTTCAGCATTCCGAGGCTGGCTGGAAACGTGCGAGCGCCGCGTCGTAGGCGGCAAGCTCGCTCGCCACGCGCTGTGCAGACCAATCAAGGTGTTTCTCGCAGAAGTCAGCGGCGGACCGGGCGATGTTCCTTCCCATTCCGGGTTGGAATGCTACGACCATTCGCCGGATCAGTGCGTCGGCGAGACTCGTTGCCGCTTCGTCCCAAAACGCAAGGAGCAGCTCGGCTGGAACTGCCGCCGATCCTGCCGCCAGCGGATTCAACAAGCCAGGAGACCCGGTGGCAATTCCGTAGAGACGTTCGGCCCGACGACCGTAGAGCGACGAGAGCCGGTCGCGAACAGCCGGATCGACTCTATGCGGCGCTCCCGCCACACCGCTTCCAGGCAGCTCACGATCAGCCGTAAAGCCCGGCGTGGGATAACCCAGAAATCCGCAGAGATCGTTGACCGCATGTTCAGCGAGACTGCGGTGATTCGTCAGCTTTCCTCCCACCACCGAGAAAAGCCCTCGGTGGGAGGGCGCGTGGTCGACGACAAAGTGCTTTCGCGTGATCCCGGATTCGGAGCCCGCACTTGTGTTGGGCAATGGCCGAATGCCTGAATAGCTGAAGAGCATGCTGGCAGGATCGATATGGGCTCCCGGTAGAAGCATGCGCGTCTCAGTCAGGAGATATGCACGTTCGTCCGGTGTCGACAAAACATCGTCGAGATTTCCGCGGAAGCGGGTGTCGGTCGTCCCGATCATCATCACGTCGTTCCAGGGAAGAATGAAGAATGCTCGTCCGTCTGAACGTGCCTCCGTGTAAATTGCCGGCGGTGGCGATTCCGGCAGAGGCAGGAAGCAGTGCGTCCCCTTGGTGCCACCCATCAACGGCCTGGTCCCTGGAGTTGCGCCTCCGTGCGCAAGCATGTCGTCGACCCATGGCCCCGTCACGTTGATGATCGACAGACTCTGCGCCTCATGCGAAATCCCGGTCAGCAAGTCGGTCCACTCGACCCCGCAAACACGGCCGCCCTCGGCAACGATACGATCGACTTTGGCGTAATTCAGCACCACGGCGCCGGTCGATGAGGCATCGAGCAGATTTTCGATAACCAATCGTTCGGGAAAGGTCGCCTGGGCGTCGTAATACATCGCCGACCCTTTGAGACCGTCCTGGCTGATGCCGGGAAGGGCTTCAATGGTCTCCCGCCGCGAGAGCATCTGATGGTGCGGAAGGGTTTTGTCGAGAGAAAGCGCGTCGTACGCAATCATCCCGGCTCTTATGGTGAGGAGTCCGCGTTGCGAGTGTCGGAAAATGGGGAGATAGAGAGGGAGCGGTGAGACCAGGTGAGGAGCATTGCGGAGCAATCGCTCTCGCTCGCGGAGTGACTCACGCACCAGGCCAAATTCGCGATGTTCCAGATACCGCAGTCCGCCATGAATCAACCTGGTTGACCAGCTCGTGGTACCAGAGGCGAAGTCGTCTTTTTCCAGCAGCAGCACGGCAAGCCCGCGCAACGCGGCATCGCGGGCAATCGCTGCCCCATTGATTCCGCCACCGATAACGATCACATCGAACTGTCTTGCGGAAATACTTGCGATATCAGGTCGTTGCACGTCATGGCTCCGTACGTCTGCGCGCCTGCTCCGGTGATTGAAACACAATCGCACGAGGCGAACGAGTTCACGAATCGATAGCTACCGTTTGATCTATCTGTTGTTCAAATGAGAAGATGCGAACACGGACTGACTGAGGAAGTGCGAGGTGAACGTGGCACTACAGGGTAAGGTCGCGCTGGTTACGGGTGCGGCAAACGGCATCGGACGAGGGATTGCGGAGCGTCTCCTTGCGGACGGCGCGAATGTCGTCGCATTCGATATCGAAGGGAGCCAGGCTCGGGCGGTGGCCGATGAACTCGGCGCAGACCGATGTGAGCCGGTACAGGGAGACGTGTCCCACAGGGAAGATGTGGCCAGGGCGGTGAGCCGGGCAATCGAACGCTTTGGGTCGCTCGATGTACTGGCTTCGAATGCGGGGATCGCAGACGCCGATCCATTTCTGGAGATCAGTGACGAGTCCTGGCGGAGGATCATCGAAGTCAATTTGACGGGCGCGTTTCACTGCATCCAGGAGGCCGCCAAAGTCATGGCAATTCAGGGCAAAGGCGCGATTGTGGTCACCAGTTCGACAAATGGTTTCTATGTCGAATCGAATCTGGCGGCGTACAACGCCTCGAAGGGTGGCGTCGACGCCCTGATTCGCTCTGCGGCGATCGATCTCGCCTGGCACGGCATCCGTGTGAACGGCGTTGCGCCGAGTATGGTGAAAACGAGAGCGGCGTTTATCACCGCTGATCCGGAAGGTTCCGCCGGATATCTCAGCCGTGTGCCGATGGGGCGATTTGCGGATCCGCCCGAAATCGCTGCCGCCGTAGCATTTCTGGCCTCCGACCAGGCGTCGTATATCACCGGGCAGACCATCATCCTCGATGGGGGTCTGACGCTCGGTATCGACATGCCGATGCCCTCCGCTCCGCTGCCGCATTCCGCTCGCGACAGTGTGCAGGAGTAGGGAAGCGCGACCGTGCTGATGGGCCATGGACGAACTTCCGTGCTTGGCGCGAAGGATGCGGTCTCTTGATGCCTTCGGCAGCATTTGTGGAGCACTGTGCAAAGCATCTGATCACCTTGAGTTATGCATTCCGGCGAAAGCAGGGGGTGCGGACTATCATTCGGTCAGTTGGATGTCACCAGCGCCCGTG
Source organism: Thermomicrobiales bacterium (assembly GCA_050248865.1). Lineage (GTDB taxonomy): Bacteria > Chloroflexota > Chloroflexia > Thermomicrobiales > UBA6265 > JAHBVL01. Next base: position 6,111 of record JBFWRO010000078.1, read on the forward strand.
CTGGCTTCTCCTCGATTTCGCGATATTCAGCGTGTTGAATCCATGCGGTCCGCTTTGATGCCCACGACACAGCCAATGTGGTCCCGGAAACTCAGCAGACGGGCATTGTTTGGCGGAGCTGCCGGGATTCCTCTTGCCACCCCAACTTCGCCTGGACGCTTCGTGTCTGCGCAGGATTCGCCGCCGTTGCGGATTCTTGGATGGGGCCACTATTTCAGCCCCTCGATCACTCAGCGATTTCGCGACCAGATGGGGATGGAGATCGAAGTAACGCCGATCGGGTCGATCGACGATGTTGTGCTTTTCCTTCGTTCCGGAGGAATCGCCCTCTATGATCTCGTCGCTCCCACCAGCGGGCTGGTTGCTCGCATGGCCGATGAAGGCCTGATTCAGCCGTTCGATGACCTGGCGATACCATCGCTCTCCGGTCTTTTTGAGCCGTTTCGCACTGGCCAGTGGGCAGTCGATGGAGATCGCCGCCTTGCAGTGCCGGTGCTCTGGGGGTCGCTGGCGGCGGTCGTTCCGGAATCCCTCGTCGAAGCCGCGCCCGCGGCGTGGCTCGATTTGATGGAGGAACCCTACGCGAAACAGGTCCTCATGTCGGATGACCCACTGGGGCATTTCTGGATATGGAATCAGGCAATGGGTGCGGCCGATCCGACACGCGTGACGCTCGAAGAACTGACTGCAACCACGGACCTCCTCATTCAGATGAAGAGAAACCAGGCGACGTCCTGGGACGGAAGCATTTTCGCCGCTATGCGCCGGCTTGCTCGTGGCCGGGGAACGGTGGGAAGCGTGGGCTGGCAATCGGCGCCGGTGCTTACGGAGCCAGGAGAACGTTCGCTGCGGGTGTTTCATCCCGATCCAGGTGATGCAAGCTTCTGCGACAATCTCGCTCTCGTCAGCGAGGCACCCAACCCGGAAGCCGCGCTTGCCTTTATGGAGTACATGATCACGCCGGAAACGCAGGCCGACTTGATGAACGAGACGAGCTGGGCAACGGTGACGGAAGGAGCCGTCCCGCTTTTGCGGCCGGAAATTGCCGGATTACTCGACTACAGCAATCTTGCTGCGCATCTCGAGCGTTCGCCGATTTGGGGCTATCCGCCATTTACCGACGAAGGCGCTGGTATTTCCACGTATTTCGATTGGCTCGTGGCATGGGATCGCATTCGCGCAACACCCGTCGGCGGCTGATCTCGGGACCAATCGCGGTGGTGGCATACTTTGCGAAACTGGAAACGTTCATCCGGGAGCGCTGTCATTCCAATGGACTCACATCATTCATCAGGTCCAAATCCTCTTTGCGAAGTAGGCAAAACACATTCTCGAGATCGGCACCGCATGCGGCCCCTGGAGGGATATCCCGGGGTCTGGGTATGCGCGAAGCACGAGCTCTACGCAACTGTCGTCCCTGAAGACGTTGTGGAATCGCTCGAACGAGGCGATCCCTTCACGATGCACGATGACACTGAAGGCGTTGCCAGCCGGACTGGTGACGATCGTCCGGGCGGAGTTGTTCTGTATTACCGTCCGAAGATTTCCGCCTGAGCGTGAGCGCCAGACGGATCCGGTTTTGCCTCTCCATCGATCATGGCGAATGGTCGCGAGGCGATGCACGATCGGCAGTCAGCAGAACGATCGAGTATGCCCGTCTAGCCGATGCGAGCGGATTCGATTCCCTCTGGCTGAATGAGGACCCTGATGGATGGGACGCTTCTGCCGTTCTCGGTGCCCTGAGCCGCGAAACGACCTCGATTCGGCTCGGCACCGGTGTGACAAACGTTTTTCATCGTAATCCCAATCTGATCGCTGGATCGGTCGCCACTCTCGACCGGCTGAGCGACGGTCGAGCGTTTCTCGGCGTGGGACGTGGACAGCCGGAAGTCTACGACCGGACGTTCGGCATCGATGTAAGCCGGCCGCTCGAACAGCTCGAATCGGCGATCGTGCTCCTCCGTCAGTGGTGGGGTGAGGACCGGGTCGCGTGCGGGCCCCCGTTGAGAGCGCGCTGGCCCAGAACGTTGGGTCCCCAGACAATGCCCCCGGTATACATTGCTGCGGTGGGCCCAAAGGCTTTGCAGCTCGCCGGCCGGGTGTCTGACGGTGTGCTCTTCAACGAACTGGCCACGCCGGAATACATCCATTGGGCCGTCTCAAGGGTCGTCGACGAGGCGCGAAGGCGGGGTCGAGACGCGGAATCGCTTCGATTCTTTGTGAACCCCGCCACTGTCGTTACAGACGATCCCGAGCCGGTCATCGAGCGAAAGAAAAGTCTCGTAGCCATGGTTCACGCCCTGCCCGGCATGGATCGGCTCCTGATGACCGATGAGTGGGATGTGCCTGCGATCATGGAGGACGTGCGTGCCGCTATGCGCACGAGCGAGGTTCTAGGTCGCGGTGGGCTTTTTGTCGATATCCGGAAAGTCGGCGATCTCGATCGCGCTCGCAAAGTCATTCCAGGCGGGCTGATCGATGCGGCATCGGCGATTGGCCCTGTGGACAAGGTGCGGGCGAAGCTCAGTGACTTTGCGTCTGCCGGCGCGACTGATCTCTTTATCGATCGTCGTGGACTGCCGTCCGATGTTCGATCTGTTACTGCACTTATCAACTCGCTATCACCGGGGTGACGGGCGTTCGTGCACTCAGCAGAAGGTGCGGTTCACCTGTTTCGTGCGAAACCATTCGAGTCGCCGTCTCGTTTGACCGTGTAGCAACGGCTAAGCCCGTGAGGTTTCCCGCTGGGAATGCCTCGGGTATGATGAACAGATGAACGTGCAGCTTCATGGGCGTCGTCGGGGACCCGGCATATGGTGAATGGCAAGGTCCAATGCCGACGATTTTGGCACCGCGATTTTAACCCGGCGCTGAGGGCGCCTGATTTGCACGCAATCAACACTGGA
>JBFWRO010000079.1:0-9006 GCA_050248865.1 Thermomicrobiales bacterium
CGGACGAACCAGCTTGAATGAAATGTAAATCAGGAGAAATGCGCCGATCGCCTGCAGCAGCGGCACATCGAGAACCAGAGCGGCAAGAGCCGTGAAGAAAATTCGAAGCGCCACCGCGCCGACGCCGCCGAGCACGATTGCGCGCCTTCGGGCATCGGCCGGCAGCGAACGCGATGCCATGCCAATGACGACGGCGTTGTCGCCCGAAAGAACAAGGTCGATGACGACAATCGCGCCAAGTTTTGTGAAAAGTTCGAGATCCACTAGGAGGGCACTCGCTCGCAGCGCAACACATCACCTGGCCGCGTCGGCTGGGCGCTGCCACGCTCGAACACGATCGTCACGAGCACCAGAAATAGTACCGCACAGCGAAAGCCGAAGTCGGAGAAGGAGACTCCTAGCTCCCCAGCAGCATGCGGTCGACCACCATCGCCGCGAAAATGAGCGCCAGATACCAGAGTGAATAGAAGAACGTCAACCTCGCGAAATGTTTGGAGCCTGTGCGAAAGAGCTGAACGACGAGGAGCAGGAAGATCGCATTCAGGGCAATGGCCGAAACGAAGTAAATCTCACCGAGCCCAAACGGCGTCAGCAGAAAGGACACCGCGACCATCAGCAGCGTATAGAGCAATATCTGCCGCCGGGTTTCCATCTCCCCGACGATCACCGGCAGCATCGGCACCTCCGCGCGACCATAATCGCCCTGCTTGAGCAGCGCCAGCGCCCACGAATGCGGCGGAGTCCAGTAGTAGATCAGGGCGAACATCAGCACAGGCGCGATACCGACGCTCCCGGAAACCGCCGCCCAGCCAACCACCGGCGGCATCGCCCCGGCGGCGCCGCCGATGACGATGTTCTGCGGCGTTCGCCGCTTCAGAAAATACGTATAGACCACCACATAATAAAAACTTCCCGCCAGCGCCAGACCGGCCGTCAGCCAGTTCGTGAAGACGCCCAGAATTAGCGTGGATAGCACCGTCAGCGCCAGCCCAAAGATCAGCACTTGCCGCGCTGGAATCTTGCCCGACGCCGACGGCCGGTTCTTCGTTCGAGCCATCAGCTTGTCGATGTCACGATCGATATAGCAGTTCAGCACATTCGCGCCGCCGGCGGAGAGAATCCCTCCGATCAGACCCCAGAAGACGATCTGGAACTCGGGAAAACCTTTCGCCGCGAACATCATCCCGGCCAGCATCGTCACCAGCAGAAGGCTGAGAATGCCCGGCTTCATCAAGGAGACATAATCATTTATCGTCTCGATGACGCCTGCCCGGCGAGTCGGCACATCGGCCTGAGCCACATGCTCGGACATCGATGCCTGTTGCACCGGTATCTCCGCCGCTGGCGCCGAACTGTTGGAGGTCATAGCGTGAATCCGGATTCTCGATGGGGTGCTGGACATCGGCGCCAACCGCTCACTCTGCAGCGACCGGCGATGGACCTCCATTCTACCCCGTGCCAGCGGCTACGTCCGCCGCGGCACTCGACCATCCTGGCCGCTGGCCCTGTGCCGGCACTCCATCCCATCAGTCGTAGCCTCCGGCCCCGTGCCGGCGCCCCGTTCCATTGGTCGGACAAAAAGCGGTTCCGGGTAACCTGCCGGACGACCGAGTTCACCGCAGTCGTACAATCGACTCGACGACTCACCGATGACTCGAGGACCGCCGTGCCAGAGCTTTACCCCGGACGTGTCCGCGCTCCCGAATTTCCTGCTGGTCTGCAATGGCTCAACAGTGAGCCGTTGTCGGTCGCCAGCCTGCGCGGCAAACTGGTGATCCTCGATTTCTGGACCACGTGCTGCATCAACTGCATCCACATCCTGCCGCATCTTCATCATCTGGCTGAAGAGCTCACGCCGGAGGTGGTTGTCATCGGCGTCCACTCGCCGAAATTCCCCGCTGAAGAGGATCCAGCCTTTCTCGAACAATCGGTGCTGCTCAACGACATCACACATCCAGTCGTCAATGACCAGACCATGGAGATCTGGCGGCAATACGGCGTCAACGCCTGGCCAACGCTGATCTTCATCGATCCGGCCGGCTATGTCTTCGCCAGGCATGCCGGTGAGTTCCAGGTCGGCTCCATGCGCAATGCCATCACGACGCTCGTCGCCCAGTACCGGAAGTCCGGGCTCATCATCACGACTCCGCTGCCCACCGCAACTCGTCTCCCGCAACCTGCCGGTCCTCTGATGTTTCCCGGCAAAGTGCTGGCCGATTCCCAATCCAGCCGCCTCTTCATCGCCGATTCTGGACATCACCAGATCGTTGTCAGCGCGCTCGACGGAACCGCACCCCACCGCATCGGATCAGGTTCACCGGGTTTCGACGATGGCGCCTCCGAAACAGCGACCTTCCGCCATCCACAAGGACTGGCTCTCTCGCCCGATCGCTCGACACTTTTCGTCGCCGACGCCGGAAACCATGCCCTGCGCTCGCTCGACCCGCGCAGCGGTGCCGTCTCTACCCTCGCCGGAACAGGAGAGCGAGGAGTGGCTGACCACGCCGGACCCGGACTGGAAAGCGGAATTGCTTCGCCATGGGATCTCGCCTGGCGCGGCGACCTCCTCTGGATCGCCATGGCCGGACTGCACCAGCTCTGGACCTTCGATCCGTCCACGAACATCATCGCTCCTGCCGCCGGCACCGGCGCCGAATCGATCCACGACGGTCCACTCGCCGAATCCACATTCGCCCAACCGATGGGAATCGCCTCCGCGGACGGCATCCTCTTCGTCGCCGACAGCGAATCGAGCGCTGTTCGCCGCGTCGATCCTTCAGAAGATCGCGTGAAACGCCTGATCGGCCGAGGTCTCTTCCATTTCGGTGATCTCGATGCCCGCGGCGACAGCGCCCGCCTCCAGCATGTGCAGGGGATCGCGGCAAGCTCCGGACCGGGTGGCCACGTCGGCTACCTCGCCGACACCTATAACAACAAGATCAAGCGCCTCGACCCTCTCACCCGCTCGGTGATCACCATCGCCGGCACAGACGAAGCGGGATTTGCGGACGGATCAGGGGAAAACGCCCGATTCTCCCTGCCCAGCGGTCTCTCCCTTGCAGGCAATGACCTTTACATCGCCGACACCAACAACCACGCCATCCGACGCCTCGACCTCGAAACCGGCCAGGTAAAAACCGTCATCGCCGAATCGTCGAGGGATTAAGAAAACAGCCACTCCAAACCTGTCGAGAAACCGCCCTCATTCCAAGCCCGTCGAGGATAACCGTCATTCCGAGCCTGTCGAGGATAACCGTCATTCCGAGCTTGTCGAGGAATCTCTCGTTCCCTACCAGCAAGGTCGTCCTCCCGAGCCCAACGAAAAACGCCGTCATTCCAATCCCATCGCCGTCATTCCGAGGCTGGCGAGGATCACCGTCATTCCGAGCTTGTCGAGGAATCTCTCGTTCCCCGCCAGCAAGGTCGTCCTCCCAAGCCCAACACGCCGTCATTCCAAGGCCATCACCGTCATTCCGAGCCTGTCGAGGAATCTCTCGTTCCCCATCGGCGGTCATCTCATGGATACGGCCCAAACCCAACCAGCCAGCCTCAGGCAGCTCCACGTGCCAGAACAGCCGACCACCTCCGGCCAAGTCACCAGCTACCGATCACCCGTTACTCGTCACCCGTCCGCAGAATCTTCTCCATCGCCTTGCCTTTGGCCAGCTCATCGACGAGCTTGTCCAGGTAGCGGACTTCCCGCATGATGGGATCTTCGATCTCTTCCACCCGGACCCCGCAGATGACGCCCCTGATCAGTGAACGAGCCGGATTGAGTTCAGGCGCCTGGGCAAAAAACGTTTCGAAGTCCGTCTCCTTTTCGAGCAGCGCCTCGAATCCCTCCTGGCTATACCCGGTGAGCCAGCGAATGATCTCGTCGACCTCGTCCTTGGAGCGCCCCTTCTTTTCCGCCTTCGCCACATAATGAGGATAGACGCTCGCCACGCTCATCGCGTAAACCCGTTTCAGTGTCTTCTCATTCGTCTGCATAATGCATTTGAGTGTGGCACGCAGCCCGGCCGCGTCGCAAGTGGCCAACGCAGCCCGGCAACCATTCCGGCCAGGTTCCCATGTCCCCGAGGGCCCAACATCGACCTCCGTGTCGACAGCGACGGTCGCAATCCGTAGCATCACCCTCCGTAGTGATGCGCCCGGCGCCGCTTGAAAGATCTACTCACTCGCCGCCGACCCGTCCCACAACGTCACCCGCTCGGTGATCTCCACCACATTCCCGTCCGGATCGTTCAGATAGATCGCCCGGTTTCCCTCGCCAAACTCCCAGCCTGACTCCACCTCATGACCCATCATCTCCAGCCGCGTCTGCATCTGGTCGAGCGTGCCCGCTGGCACCCGGATCGCGAAATGAACGTGCGAGCCTCCCCGCCCCTGGTGAATCGCCTTCTCCCCGCCCGTCTCCACCGGCCACAAACCGAGAAACCCCTCCCGGCCCAGGGCCAGCCACACGGCCTGCCGCTCGCCCGTCCAGCGATCCGCCACCCGCAGCCCCAGCGCTCCGCTGTAAAACGCCTCCGCCTCCGCCAGATCGCCGACCTCCAGCACCATCTCGAACATCCCGATGGCTTCCGGCGGCAGCGGCAAGTCGGCCCAGTACCCGCTCATCCGATCATCCCTTCCTCGATCCGCACGCCAAACCAGCGATCCAGCGCCTCGATCAGCGCCGATATATCCTGCAGCGGTGTTTCCTGTCGCTCGCCGTGCATCGTCACGATCAGCATCTCGCCGGTCACCGACACCCGCCCACCCGGCACTGGCTTCGAGCAGATCACCCCCTGCGTGAAGTGGGACTCAGGGGAGGTCTGGTTGTACAGGCTTCGTGCTTCGTAGTCCTCCATCCGGCGTGGCCGCAAATCGACGTCGTAGAGGGGTGTCCATTCACCGTCAGATGCCAGTGTTTTCTCCACTGCCCACTGCAGGTCCGGCTGATCGAGCCGCCGCAACCGGTATGCGATTCCCGACTGCTCGAATCGCTCGCTCTCGCCCTCCTGCAAGGGCAGCGGGCCTTCTGGCGTTTCTCGCCCGAACCCGACATCGGCCAGCCATTCGCTCCCATCCTCAGGCAATTCGACCTTCAATACCAGATGATCGAACGGCACGATCCGCTCACCCTCCTCCGGCACCCAGGTCGCATATCCCATCGTCACCCCGAACCCGATCGCCTCCAGCATGACCGCCAGCAGACCGTTCTGCTCGAAACAGAAACCTCCGCGCCGCCGGTGCACCAGCTTCTCGACAAGCGCCTCCGGCTCCAGCGAAATCGGGCGCCGCAGCAACGCGATATCCAGATTCTCGAACGGAATCGCCAGTTGATGCAGCCTGCAAATCGAACGCAACGTTTGCGCGGTCGGTTCCAGGTGGCCGGGATACCCGATCCGCTGCCGATAGGCGTCGAGGTCAGCCTTCACCATCATTTTCCTCCGTTACCAGCGCGGGATCGCTCAGCCAGGCACCACCCCGCATGATCACCCGGTCCGCCAGCTCCGCGACATTGCGCCACGCCTGAATCCGCACCGGGGTCAAAAGACCGAAGACGTACGGCTCCGGTTCCACGCACGGATCGAACCCCGCCACCATGCAAAACTGATGGTGCGTGGTTGCATCGATCTCGCTGCTGCTGACAATCCGCGCCGTAGCCTCGATGATGACGACATCATCCGTGGAGGGGAGGGAAATGCGCACCCGGTTCGAGCGTCGCAAGGAGGACACGGTCACCGCATCCTCCCGCGTGGCGATGACGAACTGCTCGCCGTCCCAGCAAAAGGAAAGAGGAATCAGGTGAGCCTCGCCATCGCCCCGGCCGGTCGCCACCCAGCAGTCACGCTCCCGGTCGAAAGCAGCCAGACTGTCGGCGATCCGCGCTGCGCGCGTCCTGATCATCGTCTGCTCCCATCCGCAGCATTCATGGTATCCAATGACGGGCGAATTGTGATCCTCATCTCGGCCAGCAGGCAAACTTTCTCACGCCGGAATAACGTCACATGATCGCGCGCGGCTCCTTCTATGGATGGAAAATCGCCGCCGCCCTGGCGTTTACCGAACCGATCACCTGGGGCATCCTCTACTACGCGTTCTCCGTCTTCATCGAACCCACCAGTAGCGACCTCGGCTGGAGCCGCAATCAGCTCACCGCTGCGTTCTCCATAGCGCTCGTGTCCTCAGGCATTGCCGCTGTTCCGGTCGGGCGCTGGCTCGACAGTCATGGCCCGCGCACGTTGATGACCGTCGGCTCGATCGCCGCGTCCCTCCTTGTCGTCGCCTGGTCCCGAACCGAAAGCTACCCCGCGTTCATTGCGGTCTGGATCGGACTCGGTCTGTGCATGGCCGCCACATTCTACGAACCGGCCTTCGCCGCGATCACCACCTGGTTCCGCACCTATCGCTCCCGCGCCCTCACGCTTGTCACCTTCGGCGGCGGCTTCGCCAGCGTCGTCTTCATTCCTCTCTCTGCCTGGCTGGTCGAACGTCAGGGCTGGCGTGACGCACTGCTCATCCTCGCCCTCATTCTGGCGGTCACCACGATACCTGTGCATGCCCTTGTCCTCCGGCGAAAACCGGAAGACTTCGCCACCTGCCCCGATGGGGAATGCGGTCAGCTCGACAATGAAACTTTGTCCCAGCAACGCTCCCGTCCTCCAGTCGCCTTCGGCGTTGCCCTCCGCAGCCGGTCGTTTCGCTGGCTGTCGATCGCTTTCGGTCTGACGATGTTCGTCAATGTCGCCACCACGGTGCTGCTCATTCCACTCTTGCTCGATCGTGGAGAGTCGACCCGCTTCGCTGCCTCAGCCGCCGCCGCGATCGGCCTGCTGGCGCTTCCCGGCCGCCTCATCTTTACCCCGCTTGGCGACTGGTTGCCCCCGTGGACGGTCCCCGGCTCCATCTTCATCACCCAGGCCGGCGCCCTCGTCGTACTGGCCTTCTCCTCCTCGCATGCAGGGATCTGGGTATTCGTGGTGCTGTTTGGCATGGGCTTCGGCGCCATCACCCCCGCTCGCGCCTCGCTCGTCGCCGAGCTCTACGGTGTCGCGGCATTTGCGTCGATCAGTGGTGTTCTCGCCCTGATCGTCACCGTTTCCCGGGCCGCCGGCCCGATCGGCGGCAGCTTGATCGCGTCCGTCACCACGGGCGACCGCCCGCTCCTGCTCATCCTCGCCACCCTCTCCGCTCTTGCGGCCGCCGCCGTCTACCTCACGACCAGCACCGCGATCCCGGCTGGTCGATCCGCTCGCCGACCCTCTCGGTAGACACGGACATCGCGACTACCCGCGGCCGGCCCACGCAGAGCCACCGTCCGCTCGCGTACCACACCGACCCGCCAACGATGTATCCTCGATGAACCCGCACACGATTCGAAGTTGACGATGAAGAACATGTGTTCTATTCTGTCGACGTCGACAAGGCGCATCGGTCACAGGAGGACCACCATGAGCGAACACCCATATGCGGGCCGGATCGTCTGGCACGATCTGATGACGACCGATCCGGAAAAATCGAAAGCATTCTTCGCTGAGCTCTTCGGCTGGACGACCGAAGAGCGAGATATGCATGGCGGCGTCACCTACACCACTTTGAAAACCGCCGGAAAACCGTTCGGTGGACTCGTTCCTCTCGAACCCGACGCCGGCATTCCCTCCCACTGGATCTCTTATGTCACCACTGACGATGTCGACGCCTTCTGCGCTCGCGCCTCCGACATGGGAGCCACCATTGCCGTCCAGCCCACCGATATTCCCGGCGTCGGTCGATTTGCCGTTGTCGCTGACGCCCAGGGAGCCTGGTTCTCGCCATTCTCAGAGGCCGAGCGGACGCCCTCGATCATGCCGAATCCGCAAGCCGAACCCGGCCAGGTCGTCTGGTCCGAGTTGATGACCAGCGACCCCGCCGCCGCCACTGCGTTCTACACCCGGATGTTCGGCTGGGATTCTCAGGTCATGGATATCGGCACCGGACCATACACCCTTCTTCAGTACAGCGGCATACCGGTGGCCGGAATCGGGCAGAAAGACCCCGGGATGCCCGTCTCCGCCTGGACGCTGTATTTCGAAGTCGAAAACATCGACGCCTCGGTGGAGAACATCACATCTCTGGGCGGCACGATACTTTTTCCACCCATGCACGTGCCTACCGTAGGATTTCTCTCATGGGCTACCGACCCCGCAGGAGCGGTTTTTGCCCTCATGCAATCAGACCCACCCGGCACGCAGCAGTAATACGCAAAACCGTGCGGTAATCCCGGTGGAGGCAGGAGGAGGAACGGATGATTCTGCACTTTGGACGCTTTGGCTGGCACGACCTGAATACCAGTGATATCGACGCCAGCGCCGCGTTCTACGCACAGCTCTTCGGCTGGACGGTCGATGCAACGCCCCGGCCAAACAACTATCGGGGTCTGAGCAACGACTCGGGAGAGTTCGGCGGCCTCTTTCCCTGGCCTCCTGAAGCGGCCGGAATGCCCACGCACTGGACTGGCTACGTCCTCGTCGAAGATGTCGTGGCCACAGCGCACAGGGCCCGCGAACTGGGCGGGACCATCGCGTTCGAGTCGATGGCCATTCCCGGCGTCGGCACCCTTGGAGTCATCTTCGATCCAACCGGCGCGTCGGTCACCACCTTCGCGCCGGTCCAGATCTCGGATGCCTGGCCTCTCGGTCCGGGAGGCACGGGAGGAGCCGTTCTCTGGAACGAACTGATGACCACCGAGCTAGCTGCATCTGTGACGTTCCACTGCCAGTTGTTCGGTTGGGAGGTCGATCAAGACGTCGTCGATGCCGGTGGCTACGTCATCGCCAGGCGGGGACCAGTTGCCGCCGCGGCCATCTTTTCTCCGTCGGTCGCCGCATCTGTCAGCGCCTGGATCACCTACTTCGACACCCCCAATATTTTCGACACTATTGCCCGGGCAGAATCGCTCGGTGCGACGGTGATTCATCCGGTCACCGAAATCCCGGGGATCGGACGGACCGCCTGGGTCAATGATCCCCAGGGCGCCAC
>JBFWRO010000080.1:0-8999 GCA_050248865.1 Thermomicrobiales bacterium
GTCGCATCGATCGATCTGGCACTCGTGAACACCACAAGGATTGGCTACGGCATTGCGCCGCGCCTGAACGCGGCGGGAAGAATGGCTGATCCACGTATCGGCTTCGATCTTCTCCTCTCTCGCGATCCGGGCCAGGCTCTTGCCCTCGCATCCAGTCTGGACAACTTGAATCGTTTGCGCCAGTCAGAGACTGAAACGGTAATCGATGAGGTGCTGGAGCGGATCAGTGCATCTACCGAGCGGGCGGATGCCCCGATTCTTGTCGAGAGCAGCGATCAGTGGAGGACTGGCATCCTGGGGCTTGCCGCAGGCAAGCTGGTCGAGCGGTTGGGTCGGCCAGTCATTCTGCTGCGCGAAGGCGAGGGCCTTGCGGCGGGTTCTTGCCGCTCAGTTCCCGGTCTCCACATCGTCGAGCTACTGCGCAACTATGAATCCCTGCTCGATCGCTTCGGCGGTCACAGCCAGGCGGCCGGATTGTCCATAAGTTCTAGCCGCATCGATCAGCTTCGCGAGGCGCTGCTGGCCGATCCGAAGCTCCTTGGCCTGAACTTGCCGGTTGCCCCTGAACTGTGGATCGACGCTCAGCTCGATCATCAACAGGTCACGCTCGAAACGGCGCGATTAGTCATGCAGCTGAGCCCATATGGCGCCGGAAACCCCGAGCCTGTGTTCATGATCCCGGCTGTTTCGATTGTCAGAGCGGAGCTGATGGGGCGCGATCGGTCTCATCTAAAGATGGTCTGGAGAGGACCACACGGAGAAGTGCGGGCGCCCTTTTTCGGCGCCGCCGAGCGATTGTCGGAGCTGTCGCACGGCAAGCCCGTCGACGTCGCCTGCCATCTGTCGGTCGACCAGTGGAACGGTCAACCGCGTGTCGATGTAAAAGTTCTCGATTTTCGGCCCAGTGCATGAAATGCAGATCAGCCGGGCGAAGTGCGAATGAGTGCCGTTCGGTAGAGACGCGTCATCATCTCCAGCCGGAATTGGCTTCGACGCCCGAGTTGGTCGCCACGATTTGCGTATCGACAGGCGGATGCCCAAAGCCGTTGCTAACCATCTCGACATCTTCGGACAAACCTTCGGCCTGCTGATCGTCAAGCAGAATTGCGGCGGAGATGACTTCGTCCATGTCGGTGACAAAGATAAACTCCATGTCGGCGCGAACATTTTCCGGCACTTTGAGCAGGTCTTTACGGTTTTCCGCAGGCAGGATCAGGCGGCGGATCCCATGCCGGTGTGCGGCCAGGGCCTTGTCCTTCACGCCGCCAATGGCCAGAACGCGGCCGCGCAAGGTGATCTCTCCCGTCATGGCTGTGTCATTGCGAATGGGCCGGCGTGTAATCGCGGATATCAGCGCGGTGGCCATGGTGATTCCCGCCGACGGACCATCCTTCGGCGTCGCGCCTTCCGGCAGGTGAATGTGCAAATCGAGCGTATCCTGGAAGTTGACCGGAATCTTCAGTTGCTCGGCGCGTGACCGCGCATAGGACAATGCCGCTCTTGCCGACTCCTGCATGACATCACCAGCCCTGCCAGTGATCGTCAGCGAGCCTTTTCCCATCATCGTGGCGACCTCGACGGGAATCAGTTCCCCGCCGATTTCCGTGGTGCCCAGACCAATTGCCACTCCGATCTGGCTTTCGCCGAGATCATGTTCGACGCTGAACCGGCGAGGTCCGATGTAGGCCTCGACGAGATCAGGCGTGACCTCGATGGTCTCCGCCTTGCCCCGCACGACCTCCCGCACGACTTTGCGGCAGAGGGCGGCCACAACGCGATCGAGCTCACGCACGCCGGCTTCACGGGTATACCCGCGGACGAGCAGTCTCCACACGTCGTCGTCGATCAGCACGGATACGGGTGCGAGAGCATGGTCGTTCAATTGGCGAGGCAGGAGAAAGCGTTTGCCGATCTCGATCTTCTCGTCTTCGGTGTAACCGGAGATTTCGATGATTTCCATTCGGTCTCTGAGAGGCCGGGGAACTTGCTGCAGATAGTTGGCAGTGGTGATGAACAGGACTTCAGAAAGATCGTAGGGCAGGTCGAGAAAGTGGTCCGTGAAGGCGGCATTCTGCTCAGGGTCGAGCACCTCCAGGAGCGCCGATGCCGGGTCTCCACGAAAATCCGAAGATAGCTTGTCGATTTCGTCGAGCAGAATCAATGGATTGATGGTGCCTGCCTGTTTGAGCGCCCCGATCATGCGGCCGGGCATCGCGCCAATGTATGTCCGTCGGTGGCCGCGGATTTCAGCTTCGTCGCGAACGCCTCCCAGGGAAACGCGGACGAACTCTCTTCCCATTGCCCGGGCGATCGAACGGCCGAGACTCGTTTTGCCAACCCCCGGAGGTCCGACGAAGCAAAGAATCTGCGATGCGCCCGTCTCCTTTTTGTCACTGCGCTCCCGCAGGCTGCGAACCGCCAGAAAATCAAGAATGCGATCCTTTACCTGCTCGAGGCCGTAATGATCTTCGTTCAGGATGGCCTCAGCCCGGTCGAGATCGAGTTGATCCGAAGATCGTTCATGCCAGGGCAGGGCAAGCACAGTGTCGACGTAGGTGCGAACGACCGTCGCCTCGGCTGAGACGGAAGGCATCCGCTCCAGCCTCCCCAGCTCGCGAATCATCTTTTCCTCGATGTCCGACGACATTCCCCTGGTGAGGATGCGGCCCCTCAGCTCTTCGATCTCATTTCCGCTCTCCCCGGAGAGCTCATCCTGAATCACTTTTAGCTGCTCGCGCAGGTAATACTCGCGCTGATGCCGCTCGACTTGCTCGCGCACGCGCTCCTGAATCCGGTGCTCGAGTTCGGCAACGTCGAGATCGCCTGCCAGATGCACCGCGATCATCTCGAGACGGCGCACCGGATCCGGCGTTTCCAGAAACTCCTGTCGTCTTGAGGAATCAGTCAGAATTTGCGTCGCCAGAAGATCGGCAAGATGACCCGGATCGCTTGCACGCTGAACCATGTCCAGAATTTCTGGCGCGAGTTTTTCCCGTGCATCGTGATAACGACCAGCGAGTTCCTGGACGTGGAGCAGCAGGGCTGGCACGTCGGTATGTGGGCCGGATGTCTCCCGGAGCTCTTCCGCCGCGACCGTGAAGTAGGGACGAGCCGTGTCAAACTGTCCAAGCCTGACCCTGCCAACCCCTTCCAGAACCACCTGGATGGCATTGTTCTGCTGCCGCTCCACGGAAACGATCTCTGCAAGTGAACCGATCGAGAAGAGATCGTCCGGAGTGGGATCGTCGACGTCCGCGTCACGATGAGCCGTCACGACAAGACGACGGTTCGTGGAGAGGGACTCTTCGATGGCCTGGATGGATCTGGGCCGGCCCACGAGCAGCGTGACGATGTTGCGCGGGAAAATGACGACATTCTTGAGCGGCAGCAGTGGATAACGTCGCGAGTAGAGCTCGTGGCGACTCATTATTGCCCTTTCCCGGGGTTGACTTGCAGTGCCATGCTGTGGGTCACGTCCTCAGATATTGGGCCGGTGGAACCCGTGAGACACCATTCGTGCCGGACTTGCGGGCAAGCTCATCGGTCGTGGCACAGAAGCCCGGACTCCTAGTATATCAAGCTGAGACTGAAACTGTACGTACGAGAAAAATGTCCGGACAGGTTTGACTAGAGGTCATTGCGTCTCGGCGGCGCAGTTGTCCCGATAGCACTCCACCATGCGCTCCACGATGAATGCAACGTCGTCTGTGACCTTTACCAGCGAAAGGTCATCCTCGGCGATGAGCGATTCCCGCACAAGCTGCGAGCGAACCCAGCCCAGGAGAGGGTCCCAAAATGCTGAGTCATAGAGAATGACAGGAAAATTCCCGAGTTTGCCGGTTTGTATCAGCGTCAGCGATTCGAAGAGCTCATCGAGCGTGCCAAAACCGCCGGGAAAGATGACGAACCCTTCTGCATACTTTACGAACATCGTCTTGCGGACAAAGAAATAGCGGAAATTGAGAGGGAGATTGACGAAGCGATTCATCCCCTGCTCATGTGGCAACTCGATGTTCGCGCCGACGGAAACGCCTCCTGCTTCCATCGCACCGCGATTTGTTGCCTCCATCACTCCTGGCCCGCCCCCGGTTATTACCGCAAAGCCTGCCTGCGCCAGACCGTAGCCGGTCTGTCTGGCCGCTTCATACCAGGGATGCTCCTCGCCAATCCTGGCGGATCCAAAGATCGTGACCGCCGGTCCAAGATCGGCGAGAGCATCGAACCCGGACACGAACTCGCCGGTGATACGCAGGACCCTCCATGGATCGCTATGGACGAATTCCGACTCGCGTTGTCGCGTGGCGGCAGTTCGCTGTAGCAACTGGGCATCCTCTGTTGGGTAACCTCCATACGCTGCCCGGTTGATCGAAGGATTGGGAACAAGGTTTCCTGCCGGGGTATAACCGGGCTGAATGGTGCGTTTCGACATTGATGCATGCTCCTTCGGGTGCTGCCTGCGGTCCGGGAATGGCAGCGGGTAGACTGTAACCGACCTGCGCCGGATGGGGCCCGCCTCACGCCCGGCCATGACGTTCGGCGATTTTCAGGAATAAGGCGCCAGTACCGATGTCAAGCTTGCATCAAGCCTCAACGCCTGCGGAAGGCAGGCGTCAAGGCAGGGTGGCGGACCGGCGCGCGCTTCTCCGGGGTGGTGTGCTCTTCTTCATCGGGTTGGCGGTAACCGGCTGTGTCGTCGGATCTGACGACGACCCGTCGGCGGGTACCTCGGTCGAAGAGGGGAATTCCGGGGGAGTTGCAGTCACCGGACCACCCGTACTCGGTCCGGTGGTCTGGTCGCAATCAGTCGAATCCGGAACGAATGAGCCGGTTTCGCCGGTATCGAGCTTTCCCGATAGTGCGCCGGTCATCTTCGCCGTCTTTCCGGTTGAGCGCCTCTCTTCCGGAATCGTCATCCGCGCCAGCTGGACATTCGATGGAGAGGCGCTCGATGGCGTCGGCGCTGAGCTCGCGGTCACCCGTGATCAGATCGGTGGTTGGCTCGAGTTTCATCTCGAGCGAACCTCGGAAGATCCGTGGCCTGATGGTGAATACGGCATTGCCCTGACCACCGAGAGCGTGCTGATCGCCACGGGAACCGTCTCAGTCGTTCGTGCAGGAACATAGTGGATATTTCGATGAACGATGAAATGGCCAAACCCCGTAGGCAAATGGTAGAGTTTTCATCCGAGTTGGGAATCCGGCGCATCTGATTGACTGCCACGTTGTCGCAGAGAATCAGAAAGGGTCGTGGTACGAAAGGGTTCCCGGCTCTCGCAGTCGAGTTTCCCGTCGTTCTGGCTAGTGCCCGAGGGTGTAGTTGCGCCGTGGATGCAGACAGTCCCATCGACCCAAGTTCGTCGCCAGATGACTCCATGAGGATGGTTCAGGCTCGCCGAAACGCCTGGGAAGGTGGAATGGACATCGTCCGATTGACCGTCGGGCGACCTGGCACACCCTTCGTGTGGCAACACGATCGCCGCTTGCTACTCCTCGATGAGGACGCCGGACTGTGGAGTTTTGCAGAACTCGAATTCGATTCCGCCAACTGCCGTTATGTCGAGATTCGTCGCTCTGGGTATGAGATGGAGCGAGAGGCCATTGGCGTCCTGTTGAGCAGGGCGCTTTCTTCGGGATTCGAAGAGGTTGCACGGGCCTCCGTCCTACTCAATGACTGGCTTATCCGCTACTTCGGTCACACGATCAGTGAAAGCCGGGCGCGGCCAAGATCGCGAACACTCTGATTTTCTGGCCAGGTATCGACGTTCGATCAAAAACTCGGCACGTTGACGCCTCGTCGCGGTGGACATCACTGATTCGATCGCCCCGGTGAACGAAAGTCTTTCTCCCCTGCCTCAATTGACACCTCGAGACGGTTCTCCTCCGGCGGGATCGGGCACGACCAGCCCTCACCGTATGCGCAATAGGGATTGTAGGCATAGTTAAAGTCGACCATCACCAGCCCTTCGCGGTTGGTTTGCGGGTCAAGATATCGACCGAGCTCATAGGTTTCGTTGCCCGTGGTCGCGTCCCGGAACGGAAGAAAGAACCGTCCGCGATCGAGATCCTTCAGGACAGTCAACGTCACGTTCTTCGACCCAACTGGGAATGTCACCGTTCCAGCCCGCGCGAACTCAACAACCAGACCATCGCTGGTGTCGAGCGCAATGGTTTCGTTTGTCTCAGGGGAACTGCGATCGAGCTCGAGCGCAAAAGACAAGTCAGGGTTCTCGGGAAAATAACTCAGGCCCTCGAAAGTCCCAATATCTTCCGGGTCGAGTGGGGAATTCGCGCCGTCCCGAAAATATTCATCCTTGTGAGCCCGAAAATCTGAGATACGCGCTCTCGCCATGGCTATCGCTCCTGTTCTCGCACTGCGATTCAGCATGGTGGGAATCATAATCGCCCATGCTCAAAGCAGATCGCATGGATCAGCGCAAAGTGGGTTAGTGGCGGATAGAGCCACCACTGCTGGCGATTATCGTGATTCGGTGCAATCTGGCAAAACATCACGATTGAACGGATCATATCGCCATGGTAGTATGCGTGTCCGGACACGCCGGCCCCTGCGGCATCGGCAAAAACGTCTGGGAAGGCAGGGCCGTGTGTCAACCAGCATCGTAAGTCAGGCGAACGCGCGATCGGCGGCAATCCGCGGTCACTCCGCCACTGCGCCCATTGGCGTTCTCGATTCCGGACTGGGAGGTCTGAGCGTCGTCAAATCCCTGCGTCTGCGGCTCCCTTTTGAATCGATTCTCTACTTTGCTGATTCGGCGTATTGCCCTTATGGCGAGCGTGATGAGAGCTTCATTCGCGACAGGACGCTGGCAATCGCCAGGCAACTGCAGGATCGTGGGGCCAAGGCGCTGGTCATTGCCTGCAATACTGCCTGCACGGTTGCACTCGATCAGGTTCGCGCCAGCGTGACAATTCCCGTCGTAGGTCTTGAACCGGCGGTCAAACCGGCGGTTGCACGCACTCGCACGGGGCGCATCGCCGTCTTCGCCACGCCCCGCACAGTTGCCAGCGATCGGCTGGCAAGACTGATCGATCGATATGCCGCGGGGATCGAAGTCGAGCGTATCGCTGCTCCCGAGTGGGTCGATTTGGTCGAGCAGGACGGGATTCGATCAGAAGGCGCGTTGGCAAAGATCACCAGTCTCGTGCGTCCTGCTGTCGACAGGGGAGCCGATGTACTGGTGCTGGGATGCACACACTTTCCCTTCCTGACCTCACAGATACAGCACGCCGCTGGCTCGCATGTGGCGATCGTCGACAGCGGCGATGCCATAGCGCGCCGCACCCGCGACATTCTCGACGCACTCGAACTCCTCGAACTCCCCCGAAAAGACAGTGCACCGATTGAGTTGCTCACGTCCTCCGCCAGGCCGTCGGACCTGAGATTCCGTGCGGCCACGATGCTGGGGGCTGTCGTCCACCTGGCCTGACCGCGTCGCGGTCAGGCATTGCGTGCCAGCATCTGGGCATGGCCTTCTTCGACTTCGGGATTGTTGTACGCGACGTTTTCGAAGGTCTTGTATCGCAGGCCCTGGGAAAGAGTCACCCGAAACGGTGGATCGGCGACGAGATCGCTGATCGACGCTCGTTCGCGCAACTCGCCATCCGAGAGCTCCAGCACGCGAATGTCCGCGACGCGATTCGGTCCCATGCCACGCTCGCCTGCTACATTCAGATAGGTGACATGGCGCGGATCGATGCCGAGCAGCGCGGTCCCGATGGTGTCGACGGCGGTCTGGTTGATGCCCGCCAATGTCAGTCCCATCGGTCGATTGGCGCCATTGTTGAATCCTGTGCCATCTCGCGGGATCAGCGCATCGACAATATTCAGATCAGGGGTCCGGGCCAGCGAGATGTCGCAAATTTTGTGGGCCCATCGTTGATGCGTGTCGATTTCGCCTGTGCTGACCTCAAGTCCTCCGCGATCACCTGGATAGCGAGGAAACATCGTGCACATATGTCGTTCCTCGAGGGGTACGACGATACCCTGCAGGTTCTTCAGGCTGATAGTGGTGATCCCGAAATTGTGCGTGCGCATTTTTGGGATATTGATGAAAAAGGCATCAGGATCCCAGACAGTCTTGCCAATTGGCATCTGCTGAAAAACGACGCCAGCGGGAATGTCCACTCGCACGTAGTCGTCGGCGTTGAGATCGACCAAATTGAATCCCAGATCTTCAGCGAGTACATCGAACCCGACATTGTGGTAGTGAACCGACATGTCGCGGTTTTCTTCACCGCCGCCTCCCTCGGCGACCGAAATCGATGACGGCTCGATACCACGTTGCATCAGGTGTTCCACGATTCCCCGCAGGAACTCGGGGTGAACGGTAATTCCCGAGTCCGGAGACACCCCGCTGACGACATTCGGCTTGAGGGTTACTTTCGGTTTGGTGATTTCGACGTCGAGGGCGTCCATGACCTCGCGAGCCGATGCGTAAAAGTCATCGGGTCCGTAGGGATCGGCTCCCGGCGAACGATGAAGAACGACAGTGTCGGCACGTTGCCAGTCCTGGATTGGCATATTCGGCTCCTTTACAACGTACTCAATACTGCGCGACAGGGAGCCCCGCACGAGTCCTTGAGCGGTACGGGAAGGACAGTGAGTCGAGCGCGAGGCTCACGCCATTCGCCAAGCCGAACGAGGGGCGCCAGGATGATCGCGCCACTGCCAAAAAGCGGCGTGTTCACCCCCTGGCCCTCTTCGGCTCGCGGGTCGTCGAAACAGGGAACGTCACCACCAAGGATCGAAACACCCTTGCTGACGATCCACTCGATTGCCTGAAGATCGAAATGCGGACTCTGCATCACGAACGTCGTACCATCATCTCGCCAGTGCTGCTCCCATCCCGTCGTGAAGAGCAGCGCGTCTCCCGCTTCGAGACCATGGACATTCGCATCGAGGTCCTCAACGGTGATGTGCTCCCGTGGGCCCTTGGGTATGACGGCGATCGAAGCGTTCTCGATAAGCTTTTCGTCCGGAA
>JBFWRO010000081.1:0-8976 GCA_050248865.1 Thermomicrobiales bacterium
CACCAGGTCCTTCCAGTACCCGGGGTAGTGGTGCGGGTCATGGCGATGCGCAAAGGTCTCGGCATACTCCGGATGTTCTGCCTCGATCGATTCCGGGTCGAAGAACCCGATCGATTCACGCAGAAGGTCGTCCATGTAAATGTTGGCCCCGATAGCGACGAGCGAGCGCATCAACTCCGGCCTGGACATCCCCAGCGCCATGCCGATCGTCGCCCCGTCGCTGACCCCCGCCAGATGCACGGGCGCAATGCCCATGTGCTGGACGAATTGAGCCAGGTCGTCCGCAATCTGCGCGTAGGAAAGACTGCCGGCCGGGTTGTCGGTCCGCCCGTGTCCCCGGTACTCGATAGTGAACACGTGATAGTGCTGCGCCAGGCGGTCGGCCAGCATCGGCCAGCCGGACATTGCCTCGATCCCCCCGACGGCGCCGTGGAGCAGCACCAACGGCTCGCCCTGGCCTGACTCTTCGTAGTACATCCGGATGTCATTGACGGCAGCGTACGGCATCGTGACACCTCGCAATACTTGTTCGATGGATGGACGAATCACCGATGGGATGAGACAACGGGCGGCAACGAGTGGTCTCGCGGAGGGAAAGCATTGCTGGTCGCCCCGCTTCTCCAGGGACGACTGTCTCAACCCCCCGCCGCGCTTGCCAGATGCGCCTCGAACGCTTCGAGAAATCGATCTGGGTTCTCGAGGTGGCACGCGTGACCGCCGGGCAGCTCAAGAACCGTCGCGTTTGGCGCGGTCGCGGCGATGATCGTTGTGGGAGCTCCGAGCAAATCCGAGGTCTCCTTGCCCCTCACCAGGAGGATCGGGATCTGGAGAGCGCGCAACCGTTCGATCGAGTCGGCGTAATCCCACGCAATGGCATTGACGCTAAGTGCAGCTCGGTTGCGGAGCATCACCTGCCAGCGCGGGTGCGATTCGAAATCAGTGTCGGGGCCGCCTAAGCCAGCCCGGACCAGGAATGCCTTGAGGTCATCGACGGTGATCTCCTTGCCTGCGAGCTTTCGATCGGCCATTTCCTCTTCGTGAAACCGGCCATCGTACTCGGTGTCCCGCAGAACCCAGAGTGCCGGAGGCTCGATAAGTGTGAGCGTCCGCACCCGCTCCGGATACTCGAGCGCGAACGCCAGCGACACAGCGGCGCCCGACGACCAGCCGGCAAGATCGAAGCGATCGAGCGTCAACCGATCCGCCATGGCCAGCAGTCCATCACGTTCGGTGGCGATCCCGTAATCTGGAGGAAGTGTCTTGCCGGCTTCGGCGAACTCGACGTTACGGAGTTGGGCGCGAACGACCACATGTCGCTCCGCGAGCCGCTCCGCGTGCGCGATCCAGGAAACCCAGCCCGTGAGCGTTCCCGGCATGAGGACGAGTGGATCGCCCTTGCCGGTCACCTCGTGAAGCAGCGGCGGCTCGGCCACGAAGGTGCGTCCAGCCGATGCGGTTCGGGTCGACTCGGCATGATGCTGTTCAGCGTACATGGTCAGTCTCCTTTCGGGACGTTGAACGTGTATCGACCAGGTTCACTGTGACAGAAGCACGCCTCTGCGGCATCGGGTGATCGCCCTATTTCTCACCGGGATGGACGAGATCATGCTGCATTGCAAAAATGGCTGCACCGGCGCGTGTCGAGACATCGATTTTGTCGTAGATATGCTGGATATGGTGGCCAGCCGTCTTGGGCGAAATGGAGAGGGTGTCACCGATCTGACGATTGGAAAGCCCCCGTATGGCAAGGCGCAGCACTTCGACCTCGCGGTCGGTGAGACCTGCCGGCCATGCAGACCGTATCGGCGCTGGTGAATGACCGGCGGCTTCGAGGACAGCGCGGGTTGCCTCTGGGTCGAGGAGTCCCGCTCTAGCCATTGTTGAAAGCTCCGCAGCCGACTGGTCGGGACTCCGCGCATTGCGGTGCGCCCGGCGCTGGGTCATCGCGTGATAGGCATCCGCGGCGGCCAGCAACCGCGCCCCGATAGGTATCGTGTCCGCGGCGACCTGTCGGTAATAACCCGAGCCGTCCAGCCGCTCATGATGCATCCCGGCCAGAGGGGCGAGTGAGGCCAGCGGCTGGGAGCGGGAGAGGATCCGCTCAGAGTGATACGGATGCAGGCGTACCCGCTCCCATTCGATGCTGGTGAGCGGTCCGGGCTTGTCCCAGATGCCGTTGGGGATCCCAATGCGGCCGATATCTTGAAGCAGGGCGGCGCGGCGGATGCGAGTCACGTCTGCCGGCGGCAAGCCGCAGTGCAACGCGGCTCGTTCCGCGAGTCGAGAGACACCAGCGGCATGACCCAGCATGAAAGGTGACTTGAGGTCGGTCATGTCGGCAAAAGCCCCCGCGACATCGTCGATACCCGAGTCTGGGACCAGGTGAGTTGGCGCCGGCTCGGCATCGAGCACGGCGACCGCAACGTCGAGGGAGCCAATTTCTGCCAGCAGGGCCGGCCCTTGTCGGAGAAACGCGTCGGCAATCTGTGGATCGAGCGATGCGCCGGAACGCTGACGCACCCTGTCGAGCGCCAGTTGCATGCCTCCCATCTGGTAGAAAAGCTCGGCCTGGGTCGCGACCTGAACGAATCGGGCGGCCTGGGGCACGTCTTCGCCCTCCAGTCGGCGAGGATAGCCCTTTCCGTCCCAGCGCTCGTAAATGCTGCCCAGTGCCTCCCTGACGCTCATGTCCATGCCCAGCCTGCCAGCCAAACTGAGTGCGGCTTCACAGTTCGCTGCCGAAAGATCACGATCGAAGGACGAACCGAGGCGGATCGCGTGGACGACAGCTCGCGCCCGCACCCCCGGCGACGCGCCCTTGCCGATCCCGGTCAGAAGGAATGGAAGGATCTCACCGGGATTGGACGAATCGATCGTGGCGCCGGCGGATCGCAGCATGACATCGTCCCCGCCGAAAGCGCGCGCGGTTTCATGCGCGTAAGCGGTGCATCCGATGTGCTGGAGAAGAGCGGCATAGTAGATGTCCTGGACCTCACCATCAGAGAGATCCACGCTGCGGGCCAGACCGGTTGCCAGCAAGCAGATGCGGAGCGCGGTTTCAGGCTGTTGGCCCATGCCAAGATCTGCCGTTTGAGAGAGCGCGGCGATCATTTCGGCGAGGCGAAGTTCGCTCATGACTGGCTACCTTATGCGGGTAGGCCGGGATCACAGATGCTGAACTCAGGCCGTGGAGAATCGTTTCATTATATCGCGCGAGACCAATGCATCTGCGGTCGTGTCGAACAGAGTAGCAAACTTTCGTGCAGCAGCGCAGCGCCCGTCAATCGCCGAGGTCTGGGCGGCGTGCTACCCTCCACATCGGAAAAAGGCCAATGGTTGCTGGCATGCGACAGCGTCGCGGGCCTCGCAGCACGACGTTTGACGCGATGGCGGCAGTGGGATCTGGATGACAGTTCTCTGGATCGGTTTAGGCGGGTTTCTCGGCGCAAACGCCCGCTACTTTCTGGGCAGGGCAATACTCGAACGCTATGGCGCCACGTTTCCGTGGGGCACATTCGCGGTTAACCTGATCGGTTCGCTCCTGATCGGCGTAATCATGGAATCGCTCGGCGAACGCATGATCGTCAATCCGGCGTACCGGTTGTTTCTGGTCGTGGGATTCCTTGGCGGATTCACCACGTTCAGCGCCTTCGCATTCGAAACTGCGTCGCTCCTGGAAGACGACAAGTTCGCTCGCGCCGGGGCATACGTTCTGGGCAGCAATATCATCGCCATTACCGCGTGCATTGGCGGAATGTGGCTGGTGAGACGCTTCGCCTGAGTGCTGCACCTATCGGTTTTCAGCGATTCGGGTCGCAAATCGGAGACCGACACCATCCGGATCGACAACCGTGAAGTCCCGCAGCCCGTAATCGCGGTCATCGATTGTCGCGAAAACCGCGATTTCCAGGTCGTTGATCATGTCCCAGTAGCGATCGACATCCGGCACCATCACGCGCAGGTTGATCTGCGGAGTGGTCGAGGGGGGATCCTGATCTCGTCGCTCGTCGAGATAGAGCTGATGATCCTCCCACGTCAGAATCACGAAAGCCCCGCGATCCTCGGTCAATGTGAAGCCGAGCGCCAGATAGAACGCCTTGGAACGTTCCATGTCGCGGACGAAGATTTCGCCAACCAGCTGAGCTGTTGGATCGACGTATCGCTCAGAGACGACCATCGGTGAAATTGGAGCCTCAGCCTATTGCACGGTCGATATCGATGCGTCCGGCGGCGATGACGGCTTTGAAATCGCGGATCGTGTCGGCGGTGCCTGTCGCGAATGGTCTCCAGCTCAGCTGGCCGAGCGCTGCGGTCACCGCCGAGTCGTCGATTGCGGTCGGGAAAGGCATCTGCGAACCGGACACCGTGATCGTGCCCTTCGCCTCAGGAGCGGCAGCTTCGATGGCGCTGACAACCTCGGTCATCGATGCCACCGTACCGCCGAGATTGAACACCTGCGCGCCATCGAGTCCCGCGCGAGCCGCGATGATAAAGGCCCGTGCACAGTCCTCGGCATGTTGGAAGATCGCCGAGCCGTCGAACGTGATCTCATATGGCCGACCCGCCGCGGCCGCAAGCATGGCCTTGGTCGGCAGCGAGCTGATGCCCTGATCGCGACCTGGTCCGTAGACGAAGAAGGGGCGCAGACCGGTCGACTTCAACTTGTAGTCTTGCCAGTAGATGCGCGCCGTCCATTCATTATCCTGCTTATTCACGCCATAGAGCGTCGTCGGCAGGAATGGCGCGTCATGCGCAAGGGGGCCTTCGGGATAGAGGTCCATGGGACCATACACAGCCACAGAACTGGCATATGCCAGTCCTTTGACCTGATCTGCAAGCTGTTTGCAGGTTTCGAGAACGATCGTCGAACCGACCACATTGACCTGCGCGCCGAGGACTGGATTGGCCCTGACGAAGGGGACCTGCAGAGCCGCAAGATGTATGACATGCGTAATGCCATTGTCCGCCACGGCGCTGTGAAACCGCTGCTGGTCGGTAATGTTGCCTTCCAGGATATTCACGTCGGCGATCTGGGAATCGTCGAGCAGCAGCTTGAGGCGATGCGGATTACCGGGCAGGTCGTAAGTAAAGACTTCGACTCCCTCGTCCCGCAATAGCTTGACCGCCCAGGAGCCAATGCACCCGAATGCCCCGGTAATCAGAAACCGTTCGTTGCTCATCAACTCTCGTTCCTCTTGAATCGCGCCTCTGGACGGGGCGTTGCCGACCGCCAAAGCCACCGGAATTCACCCCGGCATGATAGCCGGTAGGCCAGAGTTGCGTAAGGCGGGCCCGGAGATCCACGTCGCGTGGCGCCGATTTTCCCCGCTGAGATGCGGCTACGCCGCCTGCTGCACCGCCAGATGGCGAGGCACGAATCCCACGGCGCGGCCAGGCCCGGCGCTGCCTCCGAGAATGTGCAGCGGGAGATAGACAAAGAAGGCGCCACGTGGCGGCATGCGCTTCAGGTTTGCCAGTAGCTCGATGAAGAGCATCCCCTTGCCGAGACCGTGATGGTGGGCCGGAACCGGATCGTGCACGCCTCCAACACTCACGCCGTCCAGACCGAGCGTCATGCAGCCGCGATCGATCAGCAAATCGAGGCAGTCGATGCCGGGAGCCGGCCATCCAGGCCCCTTGCCGCGCAGAAATGGGTCGGCGCCATAGGCGCCGCCATCTGGCATCGGCAGGTAGTGGGCATCCCAGTCGCTGCGAAAGAGAACGACTTCAGCGCCCTTCAACTTGCCGTGTTCCTTCTCCCACCGCTCGACGTGCTCAGCCCGGATTTCGGGACTCACGCCCTCGTCGCCAGTGTCCTTCAGCTCGGTTACGTCGATCACGGCGGCGGGTCCCATCATGCGGCTCAAGTCGACCTTGTCGAGCGTCACATCGCCCCAGTCGTTGGCAGCCGGAAGACCAGATTCTGGAGGTGGGATCATGTGACACGGCGCGTCGATGTGCGTGCCGCAATGTTCGTCGAGTGTCAGAAAAGCGGTGTAATACGGGCCGCGGAATGCATGCAACGGCTGAATTTGATCCGGTCGAGCGGCGTACCAGTTATAGATCTTGCGTTGAAAAGGAATGTGTGTTGGCCAGTGCCCGGGAAGGTTCTCAGCCAGAGGGACTGTCAGGTCGACTACCTCATAGCCAGCGATGACGGCAGCCAGATCCTTCGAATCAATCATGTCGGCGGGCATGCGGGGGCTTTCTCCTTGAGCGTGCCGGTGATGCGGTCACCGGCGCGGGGGACGTCTCGGCAGCGATGATTCTATCCCATGTGCTAGGTCGAGCGACGCTGCACATTCTCGAGGCGCAACGCGACGACATTCAGGAGCAGCGCAGCGAGCAAAATGATGCCCGTCAGCGCCTCCTTGAAGTAAATACTGATCTCTGGAAGAAGATTCAGTCCATTCGACAACACGGCAAAAATCAGAAGTCCAAGCAACGTGTTGAGCATTCCTCCCTCGCCGCCAAAGAGGGATGTGCCACCGAGCACCACCGCGGCGATCGTATTGATCAGCAGGTCGGGATTGCTTTCCGCGCCCACCTGACCGACGCGGCCAAGCAGCAACATGCCGGCCATTCCTGCGGTAAGCGCGCAGATTGTCATGACCAGCATCACGACGCGCCTGGTATCGATGCCCGACATTTCCGCGGCCTCGCGGTTGCCGCCCGTCATGTACACCTGTCTGCCGAATCGGGTATATGCAAGGACGATGTGTCCGATCACCATGACAACGGCCGCGAGGATGCCAATGACGGGGATCCCATAAAAAAGATTGCCGGCGCTGGAGACGCGACGCAGGATATCTGGTTCTTCGAAAATGGGCTTGCCGTCATTGACGTAAGTGGCAAGTCCTTTGGCGATGGTGAGCATAGCCAGCGTCATCATGAACGAGGGGATGCCCACGTACGCGATGAAGATGCCGCTGATCAGACCGAGTCCGGCGCCGATCAGGACGCCGGCGAGTATGCCCCAGGATCCCAGATTGACGGGGTCCCCGACCCAGAACCAGGCGGCCATCATCGCCGAGAAGGTCGCCACTGAAGCGATGCTCAGGTCGATCTCCGCACACAGCAGCACGAACGTGACGCCAGTTGCGGCAACCGCAATAGGCGCGACCTGAGTGATCACGTTCTGAAGATTCCGAGTTGTCAGAAAGACCTCTGTCCGCCAGCTAAAAAAAGCAAACAAAGCGATCAGTGTGATCAGTGGCGCGAGCAGCCGCGCATTCCTGCTGGCGAATAACAACGCCTTGTCGGAGAGCGAAGCATCCGCCGATCCATGCGACGCGGCCGGACTCACACTTCCCATGCTGACCTCCCGATTCTCTCCGAACGACCTTGCCTGGCGTCAGGCATAGAGCAACAAGTCTTCTTTACTGACTGATTCATTACGAAACTCTTTGGTGACGCTTCCCTTCGACAGCACGAGAATGCGATCAGACTCTGCCAGAATCGTTTCCGGTTCAGTCGAGAGCAGCAGGATCCCCACGCCCTCCCTTTTCAGCTCTTTGACCAGATCGAGGACTTCGCGCTTTGCGCCGACATCCATTCCGCGGGTGGGCTCATTCAGAATGAGCACTTTGGGTTGCTGAGTAAGCCATTTGGCAAGAACGACTTTCTGCTGGTTGCCGCCGCTGAGGTTGCCGGCACGCAATTCGGCGCTCCGTGGACGGACGCCGGTCCGCTCGATCAACGGCCCGACAATCGCGATTTCGGAAGGATGCCGAAATGTCGGCTTCACGAGATGCTCGAGGTGAGCGAGCGTGACGTTCTTATAAATCTCGTGTTTGGGAAATAACGTGGCCCGGCGATTCTCGCTCAGGTACGCAATGCCCAGTTTTTTCGCTTTGTTCGGGCTTTTCGGTTTGATGACGGCATCGTGAAGCGTGATTTCACCACTATCGGTTTTCAGCGTGCCGAAAAGCGCACGCGCGATTTCGGTCATGCCGGCGCCAAGGTATCAAAAGAGACCGAGAATTTCCCCCTCATGCACCTCGAACGAGATGTTCTCGAACTCACCCTCAGCCGACAATCCGGTGACGGCGAGGACGGTGCGTGTTTCGACGAGGGGTGGCAAGGTCACTCCCGACTCATAGCTGTCGGCCAGCGGCGACGCGTCATGCCCGATCATGAGTTGTACCAGGCGGTGCTTTGTCAGTTCGGCTGCAGGGAAGGTCCCCACCTTGACCGAGTTCTTCAGGACCGTCACCCGGTCGGATATTGCGAGTACATCTTCCAGGAAATGGGAGATGAAGATCAGACTTTTTCCGCTTGCCTTCAGGTTTCGCATCAAAGCGAACAGGCGTTCGGCCTCCGGTGGCGAAAGTGCCGATGTTGGCTCATCGAAAATAATGATCTCGGCGCCAGAATTGATCACCCGCGCGATTTCGACGAGTTGCTGATTTCCCAATGAAAGTTTGCTAATGCGCTCCGAGACATCGATGTTGATATCGAATTCCGAGAGCTGCTCTGATGCTTCGCGCCTGATCCGTTTCCAGTCGACGATGCCAAGCCGAGTAGGCTGACGGCCGAGAAAAACGTTCTCGGCGACGGTCAGGGCGGGCATCAAGGTCAGCTCTTGAAAGATCATGCCGATGCCATGGGCTTTGGCGTCTGCTGGCGACCGGAACCTGATCGGTGTCCCGTTGAGAAGCACCTCGCCTTCGTCCGGCATTTGGACACCGCTCAGGATCTTGACGAGGGTGCTCTTGCCGGCGCCATTCTCGCCCACCAGGCCATGAATCTCGCCTGGAAGAAGATCGAAGTCGACATCATTGAGTGCGGTTGCCCCGCCGAAGCGTTTGGTCGCCGACCTGACTTCCAGGATCGGGCCGGAGGCGAGGGCTGGTTCCGGAAAGGAACCGGGCGCGGCATGGGTGTGATTCACATCGGCAATCATGTTTCAGCAATCACCATCGAGAATTCGATTCCGTGCCGGCCCGGTTCGTCGTGTCAACGCCTAGTACTGGA
>JBFWRO010000082.1:0-8925 GCA_050248865.1 Thermomicrobiales bacterium
TGTTGTTCGTTCGCTCTGAATGAATCGTTTCGAGGCGCTATGCCCGATGCGGATGCTTGCCGGGTCTGCGCAGTCTCGCTCCTGCCGCAGCCACTGCCCCGGCGAGGAGCGCAACGGCGCCTAGCATGGAAGCTCCCTCCGGAGAGGTTCCGGCGCCGGTGTTGGGCAGGGTATTAATCACGACGCTTCCACCGCCGCCTTCCGGTGTGTTTTCGTCTTTATCACCGCTATCGGAGCAACACGCATGCGAGCAATCGCCCTCTTTGCAGCAACACCCGTGTTTGCAGTCTTTGTCGGCCTTGCAGCCTTTCGCGTCACACGGAGCATCCTGGCACATATCGCCGCAGCAATACTGGTCCTCGTCGCAGCAGGCGCCGTCGCAACATTCGTGCCCCTGCTGACAGGATCCTGAGAGCGTACAGCGATGATCGAGACAGAGCATTTCACCGCATGAGCCAGTCGGCACGCCACCACACTCGTCGCTCGCACAGCAATCGCCGACATGGCTGAGGCCGTTGCAGCAGACGGAACCCTGGGGCGTGGGGCATGAGATCAGCGTTGGGGTGTCGCCACAGAAGACCTGGACCTCCCCGCACTGGCCCGGGCGCCTGTCGCACGTTTCGCAGCAGGCCGTACCGGCGCAGGTATACCCATCGTTCGGGCAGCAGTTCGTGTCACCGCAGCACGCTTCACCTGCAGGGCAGTAACCGCCTCCGCAGCAAGTGTCGGTATCGACAAGACAGAAACCAGCGGGACAGCACTTGTACCCTGTGTCGCAATCGGTGTCCGTTGTGCATGACTGCGCTGCTACTGGGCGCGAAACAAAGGCGAACCCCAGCGCGCCGGCGACGAGTGCCTTGAGCATCGACCGCCTCGATTGCCCAGCGGCGAGCGACCTCGTCAATGTGTCAAACCGCAGTCCGTCCATGTCTCTCCCCGATCACGCGCGAACGCGCGGTACTCAAGCTCCAACCGGAGTACACGCGGGTCGAGCACATGGCGAAGCCGGTGCTCGTCATTTGTGGCTTCCTCATTGCGCAGCATAGTGGGTAGCTGGTGCTTCGGTCAATCGCGACACGTGCTGGGGGTGAGGATTCTGCCCCGCCGGACACTCTCTCGTGCAGTGCATCTGTCGTCGCGAAGATCCCGGGCACGCTCCGGTGTTGGCCGAGGCGCCGGGACTCCTGCTTCTCCTATTGACTCTCGCCCTGAGGCTTTTTCGCCCAGTCGGCCGAGGTCACCACCGGCAACTGGATGGCCCGCTCCCGCTCGAGATCGAGATTGCCGATGTGAAGGGACAAGGGGGACTGCACCCACTTGAAGATCGAGCGCAGGAAGAGCCGCACAAATTTGGCGACATACCCTTCGATCGTGGCAGGGTCATATTCCGGAAACATCTGGCCAATGACCAGCTCGACCTCCTCAGGAAGCAATTTCTCTCCAACGAAGAGATAGAAGCAGGAATCGAGCACCGGAAAGGGCATCAGATCCTCTTCTCCGCTCTGATTCGGCGCCAGCTCGGGACCGGGCGGCTTGGCCAGTACCGCGGCGATCCCCTCGTAGCCAGTTTGCTCATGCAGGTAATCGAGCAAGTACATGACCACCGTCTTCGGGACATTCGCCAACACCGCCAGCGCGCCCATCAGATCGCCACCGACCGTCGTGTAACCGACGGCCTTCTCGGTCATGTTGCCTGTCTGCAAAAAGAGGCCATGCGCGGAGTTCGACCAATTCCACATACGCTGCGCCCGCAAGCGGGCCTGGATATTCTGTTCCGTAATTGGCGTGATCGACTCACCCAGCGGCAACATCGCCGCCACAGCCTCTCGTTCCCGCTCGAAGGCATCGTCGATGGAAACGATTTCCAGCGTCACGCCGAGCTCCCGACAGATCGTGACGGCGGCGTGACGCGTCTGATCCGACGAGAAGCGGGACGGCTGATAGAACGCCCGGATCAGGGAACCGGGGTCGTCCGGCCGTGCCTTCGTGGCGTACCGATGGGCGATCAGGAGCGTCAGGAGAGAGTCCCGACCGCCGGACAGAGAGATGCCGATAACCTGGAACGCGCCGATTTTCTCGAAATAGTCACCGATGCCGAGCGCCAGCGCATCGAGGATCTCCTCGCATAGCGCTGTCCGCGCCGACGGCGGCTGATCCGATCCAGGCAAAAAGAAGCTTCGCTGGACGGGAGCCGGATAGATCAGATCCCGGCGCGATTCAGCAGTATCGAGCAGATCAGTGGAGACTTCGATGACCGCTGGAACAGCCTGGCCACGCAGAAACTCTTCGCGATCCATGCGCCAGGTCGTCGCCTCCGACCGCAACCGCAGCGTGCGATCGAGATCGACTGTTGTCTGAGCGAAACCCTGCCGGAAGCGTTCGCCTTCCATCATGGGTTTGCCGTTTTGATTGACGAAAGCGCCGCCGTCGAAGATCAGGCCATCGTTGGTGCCAATCAGGTTCGTGTAGGCCACGGTGCACTGGTTGTCTGCCGCGCGCGTGGAGATCAGCTCCCGCCGAGTCTGGAAAATTCCCACCCGAAACGGGGACGCCGAGATGTTGGCGATAATTTCCGCACCGCCATAGGCGCGGCGGCGCATCGGTCCGTCGGCGCTCCACAAATCCTCGCAGACCTCGACCCCGACCCGTCCGAAGTCAAAATCGAAGAGGAGATCGCCGAAAGGGACCTCGCGATGCAGCTCCAGCAGCCCTGCTGTGCCACGGGCCAACGTTCGACCTTCATAGAAGACGTTGTACGTCGGCAGTTTTTCCTTGGGAACGATGCCAATGATCTCGCCGCCCGCAACGACGGCGGCGCAGTTGTATCGAAGACCGTGGTGGTCGACGACGACCCCGATCACCCACGCGGCGGGAAGCGAAGCGGTCTCCGCGGCGAATCGCTCCAGCTCGGTCCATTGCCGATCGACGAAACCCTGCCACTGAACCAGATCTTCGGGGGAGTACCCACCGATTGCCTGCTCGGGGAATATCCCCAGAGTTGTGCCAGCGGCGGCCATGTCGCCCGCCATCTCGATGGCCGCCGACGTGTTC
Organism: Thermomicrobiales bacterium; assembly: GCA_050248865.1. Classification (GTDB taxonomy): domain Bacteria; phylum Chloroflexota; class Chloroflexia; order Thermomicrobiales; family UBA6265; genus JAHBVL01. Next base: position 3,052 of record JBFWRO010000082.1, read on the forward strand.
GCGGCAAATGCCCCGACCGTCGTGTTGATGTTTGCCAATCCGATGCGAATGAGCCGCACTTGCAAGTGTCTCCGCCCGTGCCCGATTTCCGCCTCAAGCTTACGACTCATGCTCCGGTTTGGCCCGAACGACGATCACCGGCACACGACCTTGCGTTATCAGTTTCTCGGCCACGCTTCCCAGCATCCAGCGGCCAAGGCCGCTTCGTCCATGACTGGTCAGCACCAGGATATCGCCGGGCAGGAGCGAATCGTTCAATGTCGCCGAAGGTTCGCCGCTGAGCACGGCACTCTCGACTTCGACACCCATCCCAGCGAGGGCGGCTTCCTGATTTTCCAGATACTCGCGTGCAGCGCCAAGCATCGTTTCCGGCGTCGCCGCGTACCTGGCGACCGGTGAAGCATCGAGATTGGCGACCTGACTCCACTGCACGAGGTCCACGACCCGAACCAGGCGCACCGGCACTCCAAGTGATGTCGCCAGCTCGGAGGCGACGCTGAGTGATTGTTCGGCGAGTGTGGAACCATCGAGGGCGACGACCAGACGGACAATCGGCTGGACGGTGACCGGATCGTCCCCGCCCCGCACCAGCATCACTGGAGCCGCGGACGACCGGGCGATGCGGTCGGCGACGCTGCCAAAGAGCAGGCGACGCCCGGAGCCATGGCCGCGAGTCGTCATGATCACCAGATCGACGTCGGCCGAGTGCGCTTCGATCAGTTCGGCGGGGCGTCCCTCGACAATAGCGATCTCAACGATCCGTCCCTGTTCCCGCAATGGCTTCGCCGCTTCCTCCAGCATGGCTCCAACGGCTGTCAGCCACTCTGAACGCCAATGCTCGATCGTGGCGGCGCTGGCGAACATTCCGGCGGCAAGGTCATCGGAGAGAACCGTCAGGAGCCGGACGCGCTCACTCGGTATCGCGCCAGCATAAACAAGCGCCAGTTTCGATGCGTCAGACCCGTCAATGGGTACAAGCAAGGAGGTCAACATGGTCCTGGTCCTTTTGTTCACAACCCTCAGGAGGCCGAGGCCAGCCGGTCACTCGAGGGAACGAGCAGCACGGGTGCTGCGCCCGAGCGAATCAGCTTTTCCGCCACGCTACCCAACAACCAGCGACGGAAACCGCTGCGGCCATGGCTGGTCATTACGACAAGGTCACCTGTCTCGAGAACGGCCTGAATCGCCTCGACCGCCGGCCCATCGATCACGAGGGTCGCGGCATCGACGCCGCCGATGCGAGCTTTGGCGGCGGTCAGGTCCTCTTTCGCCCCGGCCCGCATATCGGCAGAAATCTCTTCGTACAGCTCTGTCGGGTAATAGGTGCCAACGGGTGACGGCAGAATCAGACCTGTGGTGGGATTGATTGCCGACACCAGGACAACCCGCGCTCCTGTGTCTTTTGCTACCTGCTCAGCAATCGGCAAAGCTTCGTTTGCCGTATCCGACCCGTCCAGAGGAACAACCACGCGGCGAATCTCGGCGGCGCTGGCAAGTGGGTCAAGACTGTCCACCGGATGGATAATGAGCACCGGCACCGAAGACGAGCGAGCAAGCCGGTCGGCAACGCTGCCAAACGCGATCCGCCCGGCCATACCCCGTCCATGGCTGGCCAGCACCAACATCGTCGCCCCGAAGGACCCAATTGCATCGAGGGTGGCCTGGGCAGGATCGCCGGCCACAACAGAGACCTGGGGCTGACTCTTGAGGACCGATTGCCACCTGTCGATCGTTTCGATCATCAATGCGGTTCCGGTCTGGGTGGCCATTTCCAGGACATCGTCAATGGAGGCGATCTGGCTGCCGAAGAGTCCACGCAACGGTTCCGGCGACGGGACCACGTGGAGGAACATGATCTCTCCAGAAGCCCCGGCAAGCGCCACCGCATACGGAATCGATTGTTCAGCGAGGGCGGAACCATCGAGCGGAACGATGATGCGTTGAGTCGTCGCCATACAAGCCTCCTCGATACCGTTTTCATCTCACGGCAATTGCTGAAAGGTACGCGCCACCAGCATCATCCTACCGGGAATGCGGTCACATTGCCGCGAATGCCGAAGGATGCATCGCAACACGTCCGCAACAATGCGGCTGCGATCACTCTGATACCATGGGAAACGCTCAACCTGTTCATACTCAGAGGGCCTTCATGAACGTTCCAACAACCGACTCATTCATGTACCAGACGATGCACCGACAGCCCGCCGATATCGAGCGGCTGGTCACCACCGAATGGGCTCAGGCAGAAGAGGCGGCTGCCCTCCTGGGACCAGTCGCGCGAATTACATTGACGGGAATCGGCACCAGCTATCACGCCGCGCTGGCGGGCTCGTGGATCTTGCGGGCCGCAGGATATGACGCGCGAGCCGTCAGTTCCTTCGACTTTTCGACGTATCCGCAGCATTTCCCGGTCAGTTCGAGTGACGCCGTGATCGTCATGGCTCACACCGGCGTCAAGTCCTATTCGAAGCATGCGCTCGACAGGGCCGTCGCCGCTGGCGCCACGGTGTTGTCGGTTGGCAGCCAGTCTGCCGACCATCCCGGTTCGCAGCTGGTACTGCGCACGGTGGAACGGGAAAAGTCCGCAGCCTATACGGCATCCCATCTGGCGGCGATGACGGTCCTGGCGCAGGTCGCTGCTTCGACGCATGCACACGGCACGGCGGGATTTCGGGAGACCCTGACCTCGATGCCGGGCATGATTGGCGAAATCCTGGGACGTGAAGGCGATCTTGCTGATGTGGCGGGCTATGCGGTCGACCACCGGGTGTATGCCACCGGCGCCGGACCAAACGAGGCAACCGCCCTGGAATTTGTGATCAAGGCCCGCGAAGCGGCCTACGGTCAGGTCGACGCGCTCGCTGCCGAGCAGTTTCTGCATGGGCCGATAGTGGCCGTCAATGCCGGCGATCTGGCTATTGTCGTCGACGTACCTGGTGCCTCCGGCGAACGGGTTGCCGAGATCACCAGCGTCCTCGAAGGCATGGGAATGAAACTGCTCGTTGTCGGCCAACCGATCATCGCAATCGAAGAAGCCACAACCTTCTCCATTCCTGTCGTGCCAGAGATGCTCTCGCCATTGTTGACCGTTGTCCCTATGCAGATGCTGGCCTACACCATGGCCGCGCTGAAGGGGATCAACCCCGACACGTTCCGCCGCGATGATGAGATCTATAAGGCAGCATTCGCCCGATTGACACTCTAGGAGCCACTGCTTACCGACCAGTTTGCACGACCGGCGCTGGAGGAAGCACCGATGCCAGAAGCGCCATGTGCAGAGCGAGGTGACTCTGCGGGCGTGTCGGGTCAGCACCGGTCAGCTCGGCGATCTGACGAAGCCGGTAGGCCAGCGTATTGCGATGAACATTGAGACGACCCGCGGCCTCGACCTGCGATCCGCCCGCTTCGAGATACGCGAGCAAGGTGCGGCGCAGGTTTCCGCGTCGATCCCGCGCCGGCAACTGGCCAAGGGTATCCCGGGCGAACGTTTCCAACTCGGGCGATCCCCACAGTGGGAACAGCAGACGATAGACCCCGACATCGGCTGGACGATCGAAGTGCACCCGCGAGCCGTGCAGCATTCCAGCTGAGACCAGCGTTGCCAGGTAGCGAGCCTGTCTCGCCGCCGCCGGAATGCGGCTCACGCCGGTGACGCGTTCGGACATCACCATCCATCCCTCGTCGTCTCTGGATCCGTCCTCCGTCGACAGCCAGCCCGCGAGTGACGAATCCGGCGACGTCGAGAACCGGGTGGAGCGGTGCGAGAGCTCGATCAGCGTCGCCGTGAACCCATCGATTTCCAGCGCCTCATGCGCGGAGCCAAGCATCGAGATCTCCCGGGCCAACTTGCTGCGCGGTCCTTCTGGAGTCGAGAGCACCACCGCGTAGCTGCCATTCGCCGGCAATCCCAGCGCTGAAGCCATCTTCGAAATATCGTTGCCGGTATCGGTCAACAGTCCAGCGATTGCATGGGCGCGAGCGCTTCCCCGGGGTCGCACTTCGACCGCATGCATCATCGCTGCCTCGACCGCCATCCCGATCCGTTCGCTGACCAGGCGGGCCAGGGCGCGCTTGCCAGCCGGGACAGGCCCAAGCCAGAGGGTGCCGCCGTGCGAAAGAGCATGGGCGAACATCTCGCCATGCCACCCTCGCGCCGCCGGACCAGCCGGAAGACCGGAGCCGAACGCCGCCGCCGCCGGACCGGCCGAGGCGACAACCCCATCGCGCGCAGTCGCGACGGCCGAGCCGAATCCCAGGTAGCTGCTGGCCTCTTCGATCACGGCCTCGACATCAGCTCCGAGCGCATTTGTCTGGGTCAGCAGGCGGCCCAATTCTGTCCCGGCGCGATAAATCTCCCCGCGTTGCTCAGTCAGCATCCGGTTGATGTCGCTTTCCAGATCAGGCGGAAGGCTTTCGGACCAGAGCGTAATCAACGACGGAGGGGTTGGGATAAATCGCTCGACGATGAGCCCCGTCGCACCACGATTGGCCACCTCACGAACGATCTCGTCGACAGGCACTCCCGAGTCCATCAGAATGCGATCGGGCACGATGACCACCTCTCCGCCGCGAAGAGGTGGCAGAATGGGCATCGACGCCCGGAGCGTAACGGCCCAGCTGACCTCCCGGTCGAGAGCATGCTCACCGGATTGCCAGCCGCCATTGTTCTCTACAGTTTCCGGGAGCTGAATTCTCCGCTCCCAGGACAAGAGATCGAATACGGTGATTTCCGGCATGGGCGAAGCCTTTCCACCACTCTCCAGCGACGGGATTTGGTCACTTTGTACAAGTTCTTGCTCGACCAGTCACATTTCTCGACCAACGACGTGCTCGATCAGAGCCTGATCGCCGAGGATTAGCAGTTTTGCACAATAGTCCGCATTCGACAATTGCTCCTGTATGGTGGAGGCGGGGGCCATCGGTTGCTATTGCAGTGGCCTCGCTCGCAGGTGTCGCTGCGTTTGCGTATCCCTTTTTGCTGCCGGTGATCGAACCGACCGCGGAGGAGCGCATCAGAGCCGGAGATGCGCCGCTGTTCTTCGCGCTCATCACCGTCCTGTCACTGGCCGCGATCCTCAGCACTCTTCAGGAAGGACACCAGGAAGGGCAACTCCAGCAGGCCGCGAAGTCGACCGCGTTGCTTGGGGTGCTTGTCGCCGTAGATGCCACCTTGCGCCTGGTTCCCACCTTTCTCGGCGCTTCGCCGATTTTTCCGTTGATTTTGTTGACTGGCGCGGTCTTCGGGGGGGCCATGGGATTCCAGATGGGCGCGCTCACGCTTCTGGTATCGGCGTTTCTCACTGGCGGGGTGGGCCCGTGGCTACCATTCCAAATGATGACCGCCGGATGGGTGGGTTTGAGCGCCGGATTACTCCCACGATTCGCGAGCCAACGAGTGCGTTTCTGGAGCTTGCTGGCGCTGGGTGCGTTCTGGGGATTTGCCTATGGCGCCATCATGAACCTGTGGACCTGGCCCTTTGCAGCGCCGGGTTTGCGGGAAGATGCGGGACTCTACTGGAACCCGTCCCTCGGCGCTGCTGAGTCCCTGGGCCGCTACGCTCAGTATTACCTGGTGACATCGGCCGGATACGACGTTTTCCGGGCAATCGCCAACTTCGTCATCCTGCTGGCTATTGGGCCGGCCGTCATGCAGACGCTGGAACGCTTTCGTAGACGCTTCACATGGACGCGCTGGACAGCGTTCGACACGCCTGAGACGAAGGCCGAGGCGCGGTGATGCCGATCGCATTTATGGACGAATTTCGAGCCGATTTTCAGCGCCATTGACAGTAAGGCCATTTCCATGACATTTAGTCACACTGAGAATCGCAGCCCTGGTTGAACGTACACTGACGCCGGATGTCGAGGGTGAGA
>JBFWRO010000083.1:0-8914 GCA_050248865.1 Thermomicrobiales bacterium
AATCGCCGGGTATCGGCAGGGTTGGACCGACACCATCATTAGTGGATTGATCGAGATCACCTGGGGGTTCCCGCTGATTTTGATCGCTGTGATCGCAGCAGGGGCTCTCGGACCTGGTCTCACAGCGACAGTTCTGGCGGTTGGACTCATCTACTGGGCGGGATTCGCCCGCGTGGTGCGTGGTGAAGTCGTGCAACTCCGGCAACGAGAGTTCGTTCAGGCGGCGACGGCGACCGGGGTGAGTGACCATCGCATCCTTCTCCGGCATATCCTGCCAAACACGTTAGGTCCAGTCATCGTGCTGGCGACCTATTACGTTGCCGCGGCGATCATCGTGGAGGCGGGGCTGTCGTTCATCGGACTCGGCGCTCAGCCCCCTCTGCCGAGCCTGGGCGTCATGATTGCCGATGGCAGAAACTACATTCTCCTCGATCACTGGCTTTCTACGTTACCGGGACTCACTATCGTGATCATCGTCATGGCGCTGAACCTGCTGGGCGATGGTCTGCGCGACGTCCTCGACCCGCGACTGCGTAAAGCATGATCGGGTCGGAGCATGCAGCCTCTTTACCGTTGCCGGCACCTTGGGAGTGGCCGCCTGGAGCCGCCGAATCATCCACGATTCGGGGCCTCCGATGGCCCGGGTCCCGCACACCAGTTCTCCTGATCCACGAGCCGGCACGGGATTGTGATCTCGACAGCTGGGGACCGCTTCCCGAAATCCTCCAGCGCGCAGGCCATTCCGTCGTTGCGTTCGACCTGCCCGGCCACGGTCTTTCCGAAGGCAACGCCACCAAGGACGCCGCTGCGGAGGCGATAGACCGTGCCTGGCGGGTGACCGGTGCTCAAGAGGAACGACCCATTGCCGTCGTTGCCGCGGGACCGGCCTGCTCGCTGGTCCCACTCGCAGAAATGTCTGCGCTCGTTCTCCTGTCACCGGTCGATGAGTCTCACGCTGATACAGGCGATCCCAAACTCGTGCTTGTTGGAGCACTTGACCCAGTAGCCCGCGCCGCGGCCGACCGCTTTCTGCGCGCCAGTCGCGGCTGGACACTGGTCAGTTCATTTGCAACAGTGGACCAGGGGACCAGCCTGCTCGCAACGACCCATGCCAACAAGATCGCGATGCAAATCGTCTCGTTTCTCCGCGACTACAGCTGAAAGCGCCTCAGGCCCTTTCTGGCGCCGACGAACGGATCCGAACGCTCGATCTTCGCGACGTTCGGGTGCTTTCGGATGGCCGTAGGCCGGTCATCGCGATCCGCGATCACGCAATCATTCCAGTCGACGAAATAGTTTGCTCTCGTCCATGTCAACTGCGGTGGAGACTGGTTTTCGACGATGTTCTCGACAGGCAAGAGGTCTCGCTGTCGTGAGCGCTTCTGCCCATTGTTCAGGAGCCTGTCCGGGTGTAAATTACCGACGGGGCGAAGCTCGCGTGTTTTCCGACGCACGTCGGGCGTGAGCAGCATGCAATAAGGAGGAGAGTCTTGAACACTTCACAAGTAAATCGACGAGCCTTTTTGACCGGAGCGGCCGGACTAGCAGCGGCAGTTGCCGCGACCGGCAAACTGCAATTGATTTCCTATGCCCAGGACGACTTCCCCAACGTCGAGGGAATGGCCCCTATCAAAGTCGGTTGGTCGACGATTTACACCACTCCCTCCTGGATGACGGAAACGCAGAACGAGATCGAGGCCGAAATCGAGCGACTTCGCGGGATGGGCGCTGAGATCGAGTTCCAGGTCTTCGATGCCAATGGCGACACCGCCACCCAGATTGCCCAGATTCAGACGATGATCGATCAGGAATATGACATCTGTCTGCTGATTGCCGGATCGGCAACCGCGCTCGACCAGGTCGTCGAGAGCGCGCATGCCGCAGGCGTCATCGTGGTCAACTGGGATAGCCTCGTCAGCACTGATCAACTGACCACGATCGTCAACACGGATCAGCACAAGTGGGGCAACATGACTGCTCAGTGGCTCGTCGATCAACTTGGTGGCGAAGGAAAGATCCTGGCCATCAATGGCCCGGCGGGAATCTCCGTCAGCGAGGCGCGATGGGGTGGCGCCAAGGAAATCTTCGATGCTAATCCCGGCATCGAGATCGTCGGAACCGCCAATATCGAATACAACGAAGCACCGGCGCTGACGGAGATGGAAAGTCTCCTTGCCGCTCACCCGGACATCAACGGCGTTTGGTGCCAGGCGGGCGCTCACGCCTCGGCGACCGTCAAAACGATGCAGGCGATGGGTATGGATCTCGTACCGGTTACAGGCGAGAATTACAACGCGTTCCTGAAACTATGGTGCAGCCTTCTCGAAGACGGGTTCACCTCATTCTCGACCGCGCAGGTGAACTATATGGCCGTCATCTCGCTGGACGTCGGGGTCATGGCAGTTCAGGGTGAGCCCGTGCCGAGTTTCGTCGAAGTTCCGCTGCCGGTGATCACTGACGAGAACGTGTGCGAGTGGGCCGACGATGATCTGCCGGACGACTGGTATGCGATTCCCGCCGTCCCGGGTCCTGCCGAAGTTCAGCAAATCATCGCTGACGCGTTAGCCGCTGAATCGGGTGCAACCCCGACTGCCTGATACGTCTGCATGGCTTCGTGAATAGACGCATTTCCGGGTAACCGAGCCCCTCTCCCCGGTTCGGGAGAGGGGTTTCTCTTATCTCCCGATCGTTCGACAGGACCCATGGCCACTACCGAAACCCTCTCACAGTCAACGGAGAACACGTCGGCTGCCCACCGACGGCAAGTCGTGCTCCGCACCACCGGCCTGACCCGGTCGTTTACCGGCAATATCGTTCTCAATGATGTCGGGATCGACATTATGGCGGGAGAGATTCACGGACTTGTCGGCGAAAACGGCGCCGGCAAGAGCACCTGGATCAATCTCGTGACGGGCGTGTTCTCACCCGACTCTGGCTCGATCGAGTTCGACGGTGTCGAGGTCCAACACCTCTCCCCCCACACCTCGGAGGCGCTCGGTCTGGCTACGGTTCACCAGGAACTCAGCCTCTGTCCACATTTGACCGTTGCGGAGAACGTTTTCCTCGGCAAAACCCCCACAACGTCATGGTTCCAAAACGACTACGAGCGGATGGAGCGGGAATCAATTGAGATCTTTTCTCGCCTGGGATTTTCGATCGATCCCCGCGCCTATGCTGAGGAGTTGCCGCTGGCCGAGCAGCAGGTCGTCGAGTTAGCAAAAGCGCTGATCAGCTCTCCAAAGGTGCTTATTCTGGATGAAGCGACCTCTGCCCTGGACCAGGACCAGGTGCACCTGATCTTCGAGGCACTGCGCGAACTTCGCGACCGGGGAGTCGCGATCATATTCGTGTCGCATCGACTCGAGGAACTCTTTGCGATCTGCGACCGGATAACTGTGTTGAAGAATGGCGAGTACGTGATTACTGTTGACGCCGCCAGCACGTCGTCCACCGAACTCGTCCAGTACATGGTCGGCAGGGAAATTCACGACATCTTCCCCGCCAAACCAGCGATCGAGGAGATCCTCGCAAATCCTGTCGTGCTGCGGGCCCGGAACCTGAGCTCCGGCAGGCGATTCCATAATGTCGATTTTGACCTTCACCGCGGCGAGATACTGGGGCTTGGAGGATTGAACGGTCAGGGTCAGCGGGAATTGCTCGCTGCGCTGTTCGGCGTTTTTCCGCTGGAGGGAGAGCTCCAGATCTTCGACCAAGTCGTTACGGGCCGAGGTGGTCCTCGTGCTGCGATGACCCGCAAAACCGCCTATGTCCCTGAGGATCGAAAAACCGAGGGGCTGATCGTCCAATTGCCGGTCAGTGACAATCTTGCCCTCCCCAATCTGGATGAACTGGCCAACCGAGGGTTCCTGAGCCGATCCAGGACACGACAGCTCGTCGACTCGCTTATCGCAAAGCTGCAAATCCGATTGCAAGCATCGAATCAGCGGGTGCTCAGGCTGAGTGGCGGCAATCAGCAAAAAGTCGCCATTGCCAAATGGCTGGCGCGCAATCCCGAGATTCTCCTGCTGTCTGAGCCGACGCGAGGGATCGATGTCGGGACAAAGCAGGAGATTCACCGGTTGATGCGCGAGCTCACGGCGGCAGGGGCATCGATTCTCCTGATCACATCGGACACGATCGAGTTACTCGGGATGTCGGACCGCGTCCTGGTCATGTACGAGCGGCAACCAGTCGTAACGCTGGGCGGCCTGGACGTTACTGAATCGAACGTGGTGCACGCCTCTGTGGTGGGACGAACAGATGCCGACGCGCCAGGAGACGCACCGCTCGAGGCACGAACGTCCCGGCGTGATAAAGGGATCGATTCGGCTCCGGTTCCTGAAACCAGGAGTGCGCCGCGACTGCCGCGTCCGGAGGTTCTTCAACGGCTTCCTCGATCATGGCAAGACGTTCTACCCATCCTCGCACTGACCGCAGTTTTCGCCGGTATCTATCTCTATCTGAATCGCAATACATTTTCTCTCGACATGATCAATAACCTGTCGGCCTACTTGTTTCCCCTCTTTCTGGCTTCCATGGCGCAATCAGTGATCATGCTAACGGGCGGAATCGACCTCTCCGTCGGCAACATGATGAGTCTCTTTACCGCAATCATGGCGACGCAGATGTATGACAACCCGTTTTCGATGGCGAAGGCAATCACGATGGTCCTCGTTGGAGGGGCATTCATCGGGCTCTTCACCGGGGCCATCGTCTCCGTCATCCGCCTTCCGGCAATCATTGTGACCCTGGCGACCTCCTTTATCTGGGCCGGAGCGGCGCTATGGGTGCTCCCTGTCGCTGGGGGGCATCTCCCACGGTCCTTTTCTTCGTTCTTTATTGGGCAAGTTGGTAACACGATGCCCGTGACTCTTCTTGTTCTAGCAGGGGTCCTTCTGATCTGGAAGTTCGGTATCAAACGCACTCCAATCGGACTCTCACTGTATGCCGTTGGAGACAATCCACGCGGAGCGTTTGTCAGCGGTGTAGCGGTTCGCCGGGCCCGGGTATCCGCCTATGTCATTGCTGGCGTTATGGCGGGGGTGGCCGGCATCGGGCTTTCTGCTTACGCGGGGTCAGGTGATCCGCTGATCGGCGGCACCTATACCCTGGCGACCATCGCTGCGGCCGTCCTGGGCGGGGTCAGTTTTCTCGGTGGCCAGGGTCAACTCAAGGGCACCGTTTTCGGCGCGCTCTCGCTGGGCCTGATGACCCAGATCTTGTTCATCTCTGGTCTTTCCGTTGCCTATCAGCGTGTGATTTATGGTGTCGTGCTGATTGTGGCAATCGGCATCAAGACCTTTGCCGCGTTCCGACTTGAAGAGAGGCGGTAAACGTGACAGATCGACCCAAAGCCGCCGGGCCTCGTGGGCTGACGTCCATCGCTCGAATACGCATCGATCCTGTAATCATCACCTTCATCGTGATGATTCTTCTCTGGGCTTTCAGTCTTTATCGAGTCGAGGGTTTTCGCACACTCAACTACAACATGCTGACGTTGCGCGTCGCGGCGTTTCTGGCAATTGTTGCGGCAGGTCAAACACTCGTCATCCTCATGGGCGGTATCGATCTTTCTGTTGCGGCGGTGATCACAATGACGGGGGTCGTCGCTGGAAATATGATGACTCAAATTGGCCAGGTCGGCGGAATCATTGTGACCCTGCTGATCGTTACCTCGATCGGGATTGCAAATGGCCTTGGAGTTACGATCCTTCGCTTGCCTCCACTCGTGATGACTCTGGCCACATTGAGCATCGTGCAGGGCATTCTGCTCGTGTACAACGCTGGCAAGCCTGTCAGCGGCGAATCGCCCTTTCTGGAGTTCTGGGCCAAGGAAAAGATCATGCAGGTGCCTGCGCCGGTCTGGGTTCTGGCCGGGGTATGCCTCATCAGCATCGTCATCTTGCATTTCACCCCCTGGGGACGGGGCATTTACGCAATTGGCAACAATCCTCGCGCGGCCATGCTTTCCGGCGTTCCGACAATGCGTATCCAGATTGCCACTTACGCCCTTTGCAGTTTTTTCGCTGGGATCACTGGGCTGCTGCTCCTGGGTAGAACTGGCTACAGCTCCAAGACCGCCGGCGACCCTTACATGCTGATGTCGATCGCCGCTGTGGTCATTGGCGGCACATCGATTCTTGGCGGACGCGGAAAGTTCATCGGCACGGTCGGCGGAGCGATGGTCCTCACCATTCTCATCGGTGTTCTCACTGTCGAGAATGTCTCTGAGTCGGTTCGCATGATGATCCAGGGTGGCCTTATTCTGGTTCTGCTCATCGCCTACGCATATTCCGATCAGTAGGCAACGCAAGCGACTGCAGCGCGAGCTAGGCACCACGACGATTTTCGTCACCCACGACCAGGAGGAGGCGATGGTTCTTTCCGACCAGATCGCCATTCTGCGGGACGGCGTCCTGCAGCAATTTGCAACGCCCGAGGAAACGTATCGCGCACCGGTCAACACATTTGTTGCCGGCTTCATCGGCAATCCCAGAATGAACTTCATCAACGGCAAGCTCTCACACAGCAATGGCATCGCGACGCTGGAAGGATCAGCGGCAACCTTTCCTCTCGCAGGGGACTACCTGCTTGCTCATGCTTCCTCTGAGGGACGTGATGTCACGCTGGGCATCAGACCGGAGCATCTGATCCTCTCCTCTCCGGGACCATCGGCTGTCGTCGCGCAGGTCGAACTCGTCGAGCTTGTGGGACCAGTGAGCTATCTCGATCTCTCGATTGGTGACCGGTCACTGCGCGCATCGGTCGCAGGAAACAGCAAGTACAGCATCGGTCAAAAAGTCGGCGTCAGTTTCGACAACGAGAGTCTCCTCCTTTACGACCGGAATACTGGGATCCTCCTATAGTCCCAATGCAGGCGTTGCTGATTCAACATCGCCTACGTCGCCTCTTCGCATTCGACGGTTCTCCCGGCATACTAGGTGCGACGGTTCTTCGCTGAGCCAATCGTTTTGTTAACCGTCGATTCGATTTTCGCCCGGAGATCACCAGTGATCGATCCTCTGGGGGGCGTTCCACAATCGTCCACGCGTCCCTGTCCCGGGCTGCCTGAGCTGTCTGTCATGGCCGGAGTCTCCGCGCCACTGACGCCGCTCATCGGCCGCGAACAGGAACTGGCCCACATCAACGCGCTTCTGAGGCAGAACGCTGTCCGCCTCGTTACGATCACGGGCCCCGGCGGCGTCGGTAAATCGCGCCTGGCGATGGAACTCGCCCGATCAATGGACAGCGACCCGTCGGTCTCTGTCTCGGTCATTCCCCTGGCCGGACTGCGCGACGCGGATCGCGTTCCAGCCGCGATCGCCCAGGGTCTTGGCATCCGCACCGACGACTCGCGCAACGCACTGGAGGCCGTCGCTGCCGCATTGCAGGACTGCGAATCATTGCTCGTGCTCGACAATTTTGAACACGTTATCGACGCTGCTCCAGCAATCGTTCGGCTACTCGAGGCGTGCCCGCAGCTGACTGTTTTGATCTCAAGTCGCAGCGTGTTGCGCGTGTCCGGAGAACACGACGTCGCACTATGGCCGCTTGCCGTTCCAGATCGAGGAGTTCCTGGCGAAACTCGTGCAGATGAGTATTCCGCGATCAGATTGTTCATCGCACGGGCCAGTGCAGTGAGCGCGTCGTTCACCATCGACGAACGTTCCCTGTCCGCAATTAGTGAAATTTGCAGACGACTGGATGGTCTGCCTCTCGCTATCGAGCTTGCCGCCGCCCGGAGCACAGTGCTCACGCCCGAAGCAATGATTCAGCGGCTGGGTCGGCGGTTGCCATTGCTTACTGGCGGTGGCAAAGACCTGCCTCCGCATCAGCAAACCATGCGCGATGCCATTGCCTGGAGCCACGATTTGCTGACTGCCGACGAACGACGCGTGTTTCGCCGCTTGTCAGTCTTTCCTGGCACGTTCAGCGTGGAGGGTGCGGTTTGCGTCGCTTCCGAACCCGGTCGTTGCGATCCGCCGGAAGACGTGCCTGTTTCGGACGAAATGGCCACACTCGAATGGCTGGCATCGCTTGTCGATAAGAGTCTGATTTCCAGCGCCTCACGCTCGGGAGGAGATGTGAATTTCGTTATCCTCCAGACCGTCCGGGAGTTCGGTCTCGAGGAGCTTGCTGCGTCAGGTGAGGAATCGGAAATCCGCTGGCGGCATGCACAGTGGATCGCGCGGCTTGCCGAGCAGCGCGAACATCACTTCGTCTCCCCGGAGGATCCGTCGTGGATGATCTATCTGCTGTCCGATATCGAGGGGATTTCCGCGGCGGCCGACTTCGCCCTGTCGACCGGTGACGTGAAGACAGCCTTGCGGATCACCGGATCGCTGTGGGGACTGTGGTGCTTTGGAGGACAGCTGGCAGAAGGTCGGCGATTGATCGAGGCAGCCCTGGGGCTTGCTGATCCCGCGGACAGTTCTCTCGCATTAGCTAAGGCGCTTCTCGCATTGGGAATGGTGGAGTGGATATCCGGCAATGGCGACGGAGCCGAGATGGCACTCCAGAAAGCAAATTCGATCGCCGTCTCGCTGGACGACAGGGGACTGCATCAGCATATCCACCTGAGGAAGTCTCAGGTTGCTCTGTACTCTGACAGAATCGACGAGGCGGAACAGCACGCGCTTCGCGCTATCGACATTGATGGGGAGCGAGAACCGACCGTCTGGACCGCAACCAGCCGCGCGCAGCTGGGGCTGGTTGCGCTGCATCAGGGTCATCTCGACGCGGCCCGGCAATTGCTCGAGCAGGCGGAGGCGGAGCACCAGCTGACTGGCTACGAAACCGGCAGGTTGTGGACCATGCAGATCATCGCCGACCTGGCTCACGAGAGAGGTGATCGGGTGGAATCTGCGATGTGGCATCTCGCCAGCCTCCCCATCGCAGCGAATCTGCCAAACGC
>JBFWRO010000084.1:0-8683 GCA_050248865.1 Thermomicrobiales bacterium
CCTACTATTTTGCGGCGGCGGCGATCACCGGTGGGCGGGTTCGGGTCGACGGTCTGGGAAGCGGCTCCACGCAGGGCGATCTTGGTTTCGTGCGCGTGCTGGAGGCCATGGGCGCGAACGTCACCGTTGCCAGCGATTTCACCGAGGTCGCGGGACCGCGAGACGGACGATTGCGTGGCGTGGATCTCGATCTGAACGCCATTTCCGATACGGCGCAGACGCTCGCGGCAATCGCACCTTTCGCGGAGGGTCCGACGACCATTCGCGGCGTGCACCATGCCCGCCTGAAGGAAACCGACCGGGTCACCGCTGTGGCCACTGAATTGCGCAAGCTCGGTCAACTGGTCGATGAGCGGCACGATGGCCTGACGATCACACCGCGACCGATTCAGGCAGCAGATATCGAAACGTACGATGACCACCGGATGGCGATGAGCTTCGCCATCGCCGGTTTACGTTCACCCGGTGTCAGAATTCTCGATCCTGGATGTGTGCAAAAGACGTTCCCCGATTACTTCGATCGCCTGAACAGTCTGCGTGGGCAGTGATCGGCCCTTCGGTACACTTGCACGCGGGAATCGCCTTGAGGTCGGAGCGTCAGGTGAGCGAACGACACACGGAGACTGATCTCAGGCCATCGGAAGAAGAACGCGATCCGGCGAAAGCGGACCAAACCCACTTCGTGCGCGTCCTCCGGCTGCGCTCTTCGAGTGGACGTTCGGTTCTGCTTGCGGTGGTCGCGCTGGTGATTTTTTTCACCGCGCTGTGGGATCTCTCAGGCTCACTGCGCACGTCACCCTTTCACCCTGATGAATCGCGGTGGATCAACCGGGCGTATTACCTGCGGGAAGTGCTCGATCCGCTCAGTGAAACCTGGGCCGACCGCTATCTGATTCGGGGTCAGCCGCCGACAGGCTCATATTTCACCGGTTTGTCGCTGTTGACGCAGGGACGCGATCTCGACACCAACAATGCGTGGGATTTCCAGTTCGGGTTCGAATCGAACGTGACGTGGAACGTGACGCGAGACGCCATGCCGGCAGAGGAGGACCTGATTGCAGCCCGCCGCGGCAGTATGTTCGTCGGCGCGCTGACGGCAGTCCTGCTCTTTCTGATCGTCGCCGAGCTCACCAACATCGCTGGAGGCATCGCGGCGGCCGTGGTGCTCTTCGTGAATCCACTCAATCACTACTTGTCGACGCTGGCAACGTCTGACGCGGTTTTCACCTTTTTCGTCTCCTTGTCGGTCGCATCCGCCGTCTGGCTGGCGAAGCGGCCGAGCTGGTGGAGGGCCGTGCTGCTGGCAGTGGCGATGGCGCTCGGCGCATCGACGAAGTTGAGTCCGCTCGCGGTGGCTGCAGGATTTGCGGTTTATGGCGCTGTTTTGATTTGCGATCCGTGGCTGCACGCGCGAGCGCGCTTTGGGCGATTCTGGCGATGGCTCTCCCGCTCGCCGCGGGGAACTGAACGACCGCTGGGGTGGATGCTTGGCGTGCAGCCCGCTGTCGTTGCGGCGCTGTTCGTCCTCTCCTATCCCTATCTCTGGTCGGCGCCAATCGAAAGAACGCGTTACCTGTTCGCTTTCCGCCGGCAAGAAATGGACAATCAGGCCGGTTTCTGGCCCCAGGCGGCAATCACCAGTCGTGAAGAGGCGGTTCGCCGGACCTGGGAGAACCTCAACGATCGTTACAGCAGCAGCGAGCGGCTTTTCCGGGAGTTTGGTGACATGTTCGGAGCCGACTGGTCGGGAGTGCGCATCGACCTGTATCTCGCGGTGCCTGGCTTGCTGCTTCTCTTCTACCTGGCCTGGAGCAACGGACTCGCCAGCCCTCACGCACTCTGCGCTGCCGCAGTGTTCGGGCAATCGGCATTGATCCTCTACGCGCTGGGCGTCGATTTCAACCGTTACTATTTGCCGCTGCTGTTTGCCACGTCGCTCGGCGTTGGCGTGCTCGTAGGTTGTGTCAGCGAGAGCATCTGGGCGCTGGCACAGCGCGGGCTGGCTCGCAGAACGTCCTCAGGGGTGAAGATGAGCGCTCCGCCGGCGAACCTGATTCGGGTTGGGGACTCCTGACGCTGCTGTTTCGCGGGACGACTCACTCCTTCTGAACGAGCATCACTCCGCCGATCGCCAGCACACCGCCGACCGCCTGAATGACGGTGAGACGTTCGCCGAGAAAGATCGCCACGAGCATCAGGGCCAGCACCGGTTCGAGGTAGAGGTAGACGAGCGTTCGCCCTGGGCCAACTTGCTGGACGGCTCGTTGCCAGAGCGTGTTGCCGACGACCAACGCCAGCGCTGTGTAGAGCAGAGACGCCCAGGCCAGGGTCGGCGGTGGATGCTGAATGGCATCGACGATGTCCATCGCACCGACCGGCAGCAGCAGCATCGTCGCCGCCACCAGTAGCCAACCCGTGGCCCGGAGTGCTCCATATGCGTTGACGAGCGGCTGGGGCAATACCGTGGCCCCGACCCACGCGGCGGCTGCTCCAAGCGCCATCAGATCGCCAGCCAGCGACGTTCCCTCGCTGCTTCCGGCATCGCTAACCACGATGATGACGCCAAGAAATCCAAGCAGCATGCCGATACTGGCACGCCGGTCCGGACGATATCCATGCCGCGCCCATCGATAGACGACGGCGAGCAACGGACTTGTCGAAGCCAGGATGATCAAATGGGCCACGCTGGTGCGGGCCAGTCCACCGATGAACAGGAGTTGAGAGATGCCGATGCACAGCGCACCAGCAACGGCGAAGCGCTTCCAATCGGATGAGGAGACCGCCATCGGCTGATGGCGAGCAGCGAGCAGGGCAAAGATCGCCGTCGCGCCGATGACCGGCCGAATCGCTACGTATGCAAGCGTGGGGAAGTCATCGAGCGCGTACTTGCCAAAAGGAGCAACACCGCTCCAGACCAGAATCGCCCCTAACGCCGTGAGACTCACCAGCGATGTCAGGCGTTTTGCAGATCCTCCAATGGCAATCACGACTTCGGGTTCGACGGCGTCATCGCATCAGAGCAGGCGGCGGGCAAGATCGTCTCCCAGCACCGTGGCGGCGCCTCGTGCCGCCACCGTGAAGCCGAAGAATGGTCCGAAATCGCGGTTCGCCAGGAGGCTGGTCATATAGAGTCCAGCAACCGACGTTTGAAAACTCGTGTCCAGCAACGGGATGCCATTGTCCTGAGCGATTTCCGGCAGGAGGTTCCCCTGACGAAGGAGCGGAATACGTCCAATATCGGGTCTATACCCGGTGGCCAGGATGATCTGATCGACTTGCAGCGAGGCGCCGTTGCTGAGCCAAACAGTCGCGATGTCGCCATGCTGCGACGAATCGATGATCTCCGTTTCTGGCCAGATGTTCACCGGCTTGCTCTCGATGCGGGATTTCAGCCAGGGTTCGATCTTGAGCCGGCCTTCGCCCCACAACCGTCGCCGGTATTTCTCCTTATCCGCATCCGAGAGGGAGCGAAACCAGCCCGGGTTGGCAACCATCTCCTCCATGAGCGGCGGCACCCAGGTCCAATTCGCCTCGGCGAATGCCGGGGTTGGATGGCGATGAACGATGTCCACGCTGGCCGCCCCCGCCTCTCCAAGCAACGCCGCCCACTCGAACGCGCTCTGACGTCCACCGACAATCAGGTAGCGCCTGCCAGCCGCCGCGGAAAAATCGACGGCGTGCAGCGTGTGAGTGACTCTTACGCCCGGCAGGCGCGAGATGACCGCTGATGGCTCGTCGGCAAAACTGGAAAAGCCCAGCGCCAGCACGACTGTACGCGCATGGCGCGTCTCGCCGTTCGTGAGTTCTGCGACAAAGCTGTTATCAGGGCGTCGATCGAGCCGGGCGACGGTGACGTTTTCCGGCTCGATCCCCGCGCCACACCGGAACCATTCGACATAGTCGAGATAGGTCGCAATCGGAATGGGGTGGACTGCCGATTTGGCGAGCTGGCGCGATTCCAGAAAGCGCTCGATCGTCCAGTTGGCCTGCGAGTCGAGGTGCCAGTCCCAGGATGAACGCAGGTACATCCCAGAGGGCATACTATGTCGCCAGAAACTCATCGAGTCGCCCACAATTCGATAGCCGATGCCGTGGTGCTCGAGGCGGGCGGCTAGCGCGAGTCCGAAAGGACCAGCGCCGATGACCAGCGTTTCGACCGAACCAGTTGGAAGCGTAGCCAGCGACGAAGAGGTCATTCCTATTGCTCCAGCAACCTGAGCACAGCGCTGCGATCCGCGTTTCCGAGCCCACAATCGGCAAGTGAGCGAGCCCTGGACCGGAAATCGATGCCAGTCAGGGCAGATGTCAAGGTGACGAGCGCATCGATGACCGGTGTGGGCACACCGGCGAGACCTGCAAGCTCTGACCAGGGCAAGAGGCCATACGGGACATCTTCGCTCAACCAGCGCGTCTCGAGCGAGCCGGGCGCCTTCAGCGCGGTGAGCATTCGCGAGCCATTGATCACGCTCCACAGGTCGCCGGCCGGTCCAAACCCGGCGGCATGAAACGCATCGGCCACGGGCAGCAGGTGGAGGTCGTAGGCGCGTCCGATGGCGAGCCGCTCAGCATCGAGTGCTTCGATAACCTGCGCCACGGCAGGCGTGACACCCTCTTCGTAGAAGTAGAAATCACCGCGGCTGCGTTCGATGCGACCGGCATTGAGCAGGACGCCGGGAGGGTGAACGACGGGATTCATCGCGGAAAGACCTGCCGCGAGGACGTTTGGGTGCGCCCTGACCCCGGGGAAGAGCGACTCCAGGTACGGAACGACTTCGGAGGTTTGGCTGCTGGGGTGCACGCCAATGCCGAGGCCGCTGACGCTGCCCCAAATCGTCGCTTCCGACGGAGCGGTCTTGCGGCAAACATACGGAGCGGTGTCTGACTCACAAACGATCACACCGGTGATGCCCGCAGCAGCAATGTCCTGTGCGAACGCCAGGGAGCCAAGATTGCCGGGAAGTAAGGTCAGCAAGTGGCCGGGACGAAGATGCGGAACGATCAGTTCCGCAAAGGGAGCATGGGCATAGGACGGCACAGAGCAGAGGAGCGTGTCCGACCAGGCCAGGGCTTCCGCGGGGTCGGTTGTCACGTGGCTGATCTGTGCCAGTCGCGAGCCGCTCTGATCGTTCAGCGTGATCGACAGGGTGTTTCGCAGTGGGGCGATCGAGGACGCGAAATCGGGATGTTCCCAGATCAGGACTTCATATCCATCCAGCGCAAGTTGCGCGGCCATGCTGAAGGCCGTGTTTCCTCCCCCCAAAACCGTCAGCCTGGTCATGTACCCCGGCGCCTCCCCCTGAACTCCGTAGCGTAAGTCTATTCGGTCTGCTTCCGGTTCACTTCTTCTTCTCCCGGAAGCGAGCGTGCCAGCCGAAAACCAATGTGCTCCCGCCGGCGCGACTCGTAACTGAGGCTGCGCATGGCGCATCGCACGAACGCCGCCGAAGGACTGAGAAACGATCCGCCGCGGAGCACGCGTCTCCCCGCAGGGTGCAGTGTGTCTCTCTCGCCTGATCCATCGTATGGGTACGGACCGTAGCGCGACTGCGTCCACTCCCAGACGTTTCCGGCCATGTCCATGATGCCATCCGGTGTAGCTCCGTGCGGATAGCGTCCAACGGGACTCGTCCCGCGGTGGCCATTGAAGTCCAGATGATCGGCACTCGGCGGAGCATCTCCCCAGGGGTAGATACGGCGCTCGACGCCAGCGGCAGCGCGCTCCCACTCGACTTCCGTCGGCAGCCGGCACCCCGCCCACTGAGCAAACGCCGTGGCATCGCGCCAGTCGACGTGCGTCACGGGATGATCCTTCTGGCCTGCTGGCGGTCGACCGGCTCGCCAGTTCGCCGGAGGCTCACAGGCCGTGGCCTGGACGAATTCGAGATACTCTCCGTTCGTCACAGGGGTGCTTGCAATCTGGTACGCGCCGAAGGCGACCTCATGTTGCGGAAGTTCATCGGCAAGCACAGCACACTGGCGCGTCGATTTCTGGCTGCCCATCCAGCATGGTCCCGCAGGGATGTCGATCAGATCGAGATCGGCGGCAGTCCTGGTTCCGCCATCGACAGCGACGCGAAAACCAATGTAGACATCTCGCGCGCCAGGAGACATCGCCGTCCGAGCGGAGCATCGGACTCCGTTGGCGTCATGGTTGTAGCTCCCACCACGAAGGACAACCGGAACTTCCGTCGAGACCTTGGTCGTCGCTGGCGTCCATGGGTAGGGCGCGTAGGCGGACGCTGTCCACTCCCAGACGTTGCCGGCCATATCGAGCAGCCCGTAGGGACTTGCGCCAGCTGGAAACTTCCCAACGTCACTGACGCGCTGATCACCAGGCGGGATTCCCTGGCGTTGCTGGTCGAAGTGACAGCGCGTGGCATCCGGAAGCTGATTTCCCCACGGCCAGATGCGCGTGTCGGCCTCCGATGCAGAAACGCCTGAGGCCCCGCCTCGTGCTCCTTTCTCCCACTCAGCTTCAGACGGCAGTCGACATCCAGCCCATTCACAGAAAGCCTGCGCGTCTTCCCAGGTGACATAGGTGACCGGCGCCTGCAAGAGCGAGGCAGGCGGTTCAGGCGCTTCCCAATGGGACGGGGGAGCATGATGTGTCGCCTTCGCAAACCGTGCGTACTGGTCATTGGTGATGGGCGTGCGAGACATGCGCATGGCCGGAAGGTCGATCAGATGCATCGGATGCTCATCCCAAGCGGGAGCAATGGCATTACGCGGGTCGCTTCCCATACGAAAAGAACCGGGTGGGATCGTGATCCAGGATCTGCCCGCCATGCCATCGCCCCAGGTGGAATACGCATGAAATCGTGACGCTTCGGGTATTCTGCCAGCAGTTGCGCGGATCATCATATCGATGGGAGTTGTCAATGAGTGGAGTCGATCTTACCCCTCGCGATATCCATCCGTGGGTGGCGGAAGCCAGAGAACGCACCCGCTTCGCGGTGAGCTTTTTCCCCCAGCCCGCCGACTGGTCGCAATTCATCGGAATCGTGCAAAAGATGGAAGCTCAGGGGTACGACGCCTACTTTGCGTACGATCACCCTGCGGTGAATACCGACTGCTGGACGTCATTGGCGGCATTGGCCGCTTCGACATCGACGATTCGTCTCGGCACGCTGGTCGATTGTATCTATTACCGGTCGCCGTACATGCTGGCCCGGCATGCGGCAGACGTCGACCGGATATCCGGTGGACGACTGATTCTCGGCATTGGCATTGGCGACGACCCCGGGGAGTTCGAGCAGATGGGGATCGACTACCCGCCGTTGCAAACACGCCTCGAGGGCATGGAAGAAACGATTGCCCTCGTGCGCGGCATTTGGAGCGGAGAGCCTTTCGCGTTCGAGGGAAAGCAATGGTCGGTCAACATCCCGGCGGGGTTTGCGGGGCCAGTGCAGCAACCGCGCGTGCCGATTCTGCTCGCTGGCGGCGGCGAGAAAGTCACACTCAGGCAGGTCGCTCAATATGCCGACGCCTCGAATATGGGCGCTCACCCGTCGATCGGCAGCGCATTCACGGCAGAGCAGATCGGCCGGAAGTTCGCCAGGCTCGATGAGTACCTTGCCCGGTTCGATCGTGCCCCGGAGTCCGTGCTTCGATCCCACTTCACGATGACGCTTGTGCTGGGCAGGGACGCTGCCGCCGTCGAGGCCAAAATGCGGTGGCTTGCAGACGTCTATGGCCAGGAGAAGCTTGACTGGTGTGGGGATGCCCTTTTTCCCGGCACACCCGATCAGGCCATTGCGTTCTACGAAGAACTGAAGGCGATGGGCTTCGACTATTTCATCGCGAATGTCTTCGAGGTCGATGTGGAGACGGTCGACATCCTGACCGAATCCGTGATGCCTGCGTTTGCGACGTAACGTATGAGCGCCCCGGCTGGCACCGGGGCGCTGTGCATCAGGATTTGCGGTCCGGCATCCTAGCGACTGTCGACGTCCACGAAGTGAAGGTCGATCGGCCCTACGAATTCCGACTGCGGCCGAATCAGGCGATTGTTGGATACCTGCTCGAGCACGTGGGCGCTCCAGCCAACGGCGCGAGCGACGGAAAACGTCGGAGTGAACATGTCGCCCGGCAATCCAACGGCCGCCAGCACTGCGGCGGAGTAGAACTCGACGTTCGTGTAGAGCTGCCGACCGGGCTTGCGCTCATTCAGGATCGAAAGCGCTCGTTCCTCGGTCTTCAACGACAGCTCGAAGAAATCAGGATCGCTCGCGGTGCGGGCCATCTCCCGCAGGATTTCCGCTCGCGGATCTTCGGCCTTGTACACCCGGTGACCGAAGCCCATCAGACGGTCGCCGCGATCCAGTGCCGCGACCAGCCAGGTATCGACATTTGACGCGGTGCCGATCTCATTGAGCATGTCCAGGACCAGTGACGGGGCACCGCCATGGAGCGGACCTTTCAGTGCTCCGACGGCGCCTGTCAGCGCCGAAACGATGTCCGACTGTGTCGAAGCAATAACGCGGGCGGTAAAGGTCGAGGCATTCATGCCATGGTCGGCAAGCAGGGTCAGATAGGTTTCCAGCGGTTTCCAGTGCCGCTCCTCCGGTTCCTTGCCGAAGAGCTGGTACAGATACGTCTGAGCGGTGTTGTGGGCGGGCTTCGGCGTGATCGGGTCCTGCCCGGTGCGCAGACGGTGAAATGCCGCCAGCACCGATGGAAAACG
>JBFWRO010000085.1:0-8642 GCA_050248865.1 Thermomicrobiales bacterium
AACGCACCGGTCGTGGCCGCCAGGCACTCCTGTTTTCGGTTGTGTCCGTGTGCCATGTTCCTGGCACTGACGGCAGTCTGGCTCTGCGTAGCCGGCGCGGAGCCTGTTGCGCCTGGCGGCTGGAGGTTCAAACCCATTTGCCATGTGGTTCGCGGGAGACTCGATTGCCTCGAGGTCGTCAGGATGCCAGGATCGCGATCCTGCCGACCGCTTCACCGCCACAGTCCATGTCGATAGAAATCAGCGACCCCACGTTGCCGGGAGGAATGGTGACAAACCAGTAGACATCGCCGGTGCCGTCGGCGAAGGTGGTTCGTTCGACAAGTGGCACTCCCGTGGCGAGATCGACAAGTGCGACGTTGCACACGCTCGCGGGCATGGCGCGTCCGCGGATCAGCACCTGCTGGTCGATCGAGACAGTGCGTGGCGTATTCGAGGGGGTGTAGGTCGTGACCCGCTCGATCGGTCGATAGACGAGGATGTCATCCGGTATCTCTGAAGTGGCAAATGGGGCGCCGAGATCCTGCGACAGCCTGGCGTAGTGATCCGATGGAGCGAAGCCGAAGGCGAGCGTGAACGCCGCGTCGAACGACTGCCCTGCTCCAATCAGGGTATAGATCGTGCGAATCGGCGTGAGATCGTCGGTTTCCGGGAAGAGCGCCGACACGGCGAAGTACGCGTAGGGATAGACGGCCCCTTCAGACGCCTGAAACACCGGCCACGATTCGAGCTCGTCGAGCGATTCCGTCACCGGCGCCAGCAGGAGAAAGGTCGCCCAGTAGGCTTCGAAATCGGCGCGCTCGATGACCCCCCACTCGCTCATGGCCAGCGCGCTGAGGAACTCGGCGACACCTTCGTCGAACCAGGCGGGGGAGTCGAAATTGCGCTCCTGCAGGAGGAGATACTGATAGAAGTGGGTGTATTCGTGAACGATGACAGCGAAGCGCTCCGCCGGGGAGGTCTGCAGCCAGCCCCTCGACCCGGTATAGACGGTGATCTCATCCTCGGTGGCGACGGCGATGCGTGTTGGCGCCTCGGCATCCTCGGTGGCGAGCACGTTGACCCGTAATGGCATGAAAATGTCGGCATCGAGGCGGTTGACGAAGAAATCCTGGGCCAGCCGGATGCCTTCGATGGCGAATCCGGCATCCTGCTCGGAAACACCGGGAACGATGCTAAAGACTGGCTCGGCGGGTTGCTGAGCGGCCGCCGACGTTTCGGCGGCGCTGCTGGCGAGCATCGCCGTCATTGCCAGCAGGACGCTGCAGAGGACCATTGCTGCCCTGAGTCGAAGTTTGGGTGTCATTGTCTGGCGAACGTCTCACTCACAATTGGTGGATGACCACCGGCAAAGGCAGGGAGGGGCCATGATGCCAGTGTCGCGGTCGCTCTGACCACGTAGTGCAGGAGATTCTACGGGCGATGCCGATCATCGGCCAGTGCGGGAGTTGCATATAGTGCGTCAGATCGGGGTAGATGGCAGAATGACGAGTGATTGGCTTCTCCGGTTCCGTCGCTAACAGGCTGACATCAGGGTGCTACGGAGACAATTCTTTGCAGCAAATGCCTTTGCGAGATCAGGCGACGAAACGCTGAATGCCCGGATCCCGCTGGGCCGGCAGGCGGCGCCGGAAGAGATGGCAACCGTCGCGGCCTTTCTGGCGTCAGACGAGGCGTCCTATATCACGGGACAGATGATCGTGGTCGATGGAGGAATGCTGTGCATGTAGCCGAACCGAAATCAGCCGCCGCTACCGGAGACTCATCGATCTACGATCGCATCGGAGTGGGCAGGATCATCAACGCCCGGGGGGCGACGACAGCGGTTGGGGGAACCTTGAGCGACCCGCGAGTCATGGCGGCAATGGCCGAAGCGGCCACCCACTTTGTCGTCCTGGAAGAGCTGAACGCCAAGGTTGGCGAACGTATCGCTGACATCACCGGCGCGGAGGCGGGATACGTGACCTGTGGCTCGTGCGCGGCAATGCTGCTGGCGGCGGCGGCCTGCATCGCGGGCACTGATCCAGTTCGCATCCGGCGCCTTCCCGATTCCACCGGAATGAAGAACGAAATCATCATCCACCGGGCACATCGCATCGACTACGATCAGATGTACCGCGCTGCCGGCGGCACGCTCGTCGAGATCGGTATCCCGCTGGTCACTCACGAATGGGAACTGGAGGCGGCAATCACCGAGCGTACGGCGGCGGTGGCCTTCCACGATTCACCCAATGTCGGCACCGGGGCGCTCGATTTTCCGACGGTCGTCCGGATCGCCCACCAGCGCGGGATACCCGTCATCGTCGACGCGGCATCGACCCTGCCGCCGGTCGATCATCTGCGGAAATGGATACGCGATGGCGCCGATCTGGTCATCTATTCCGGTGGTAAGGGGATTCGCGGTCCTCAGGACTCGGGACTGCTGGCGGGAAGGCGCGATTTGATCGAGGCGGCACGAGCGAACGGGAGTCCGAATGCGGCCGTCGGCCGGGGGATGAAGGTCAGCAAGGAGGCGATGGCCGGGTTGTGGATGGCTATCGAGCTGTTCGAGCAGACCGACCATGAGGCGGAGTTTCGGCGCCACCATGCGGAGGCCCACGCGCTCATGGCTGGATTCAGCGAGCGGATCGACTGCGCCGTCCAGTTGGAAGGCAACTGGGAAGACTGGCCGGCGCCGATCGTGCGATTGAAGCCTGTCGGCGAAGCGTGGTCACCGAAAGCGATCCACGCTGCGCTCAAGGATGGTGACCCGCCGATTCACTGCAATCACGAACATGGCGGACTGATGTTCAACACCCATTGTCTGCTGGATGGAGATGTGGAGGAGATCATTTCGCGGGTGACAGCGTTGTTGCCGGTCTCCACATAGTTCCCCTGCCGGTCGATTCAGGGAAGACACCTTCATCGGCATTCCGGCAGGAGCGGGCCGGGAACTAGACGCACACGCCCCGGGACTTGTCGCAGACCTGCATTGGCCGGCAGCACACATGCCGACCATCGGGTCTGGTGCAAATCCGGCTGATGTCGCCGTCGCAGGCGTCACAGAGATTGCCCTGTTTGTGCGCGGCGCCATCGCGGACGCATTGCGTTCGCTGATCGCCCCTCGGATACAGCTGCTCGCAGAGCCTGGCGCAAGCGGCCCCTGTGCCAAAGAGCGCCGCGATCCGGGTGCGGATATTTGAGAATACGCCCATGACCTGTACATTCCTTTGAATTAGACAAAACGGGCTCGGAGTGACGGAGTGCCCCTGGCGAGGCCCACCTCCCGCATCTGCCGGGCAGAGTGCAACAGTCTCGAGCGGACGTCCGACTTAAGCCATTGGTTTGATGTTCTGGTTGATCCGGAAAACATTCTGCGGATCATATTGGGCTTTGACCTGCTGCAGGCGCGGATAGTTGTCCCGGTAGGTTGCCTGTACTCGGTCTCCGCCTTCGTCCATCATGAAGTTGACATACGCTCCACCGGCAGAATGCGGCCGCAGTGCGTCCCAGTAGTTTCGAACCCACTCGATGTTGGCCGGCATCTTCTTCGCATCAGAATCGAAGGAGAGAATCACATGATTGAAGGTCGATTCGCGGTAGCTGTAGGCCGTGGCCGCAGGGTCGATATCCTGCACGGCACCGTTCGTGGAATAGAGATGCATGAGTGAGTTGGGGTTCGGCACCTTCGGGCCATAGTCGAGGTGGACGTTGAT
Organism: Thermomicrobiales bacterium; assembly: GCA_050248865.1. GTDB lineage: Bacteria > Chloroflexota > Chloroflexia > Thermomicrobiales > UBA6265 > JAHBVL01. The sequence continues at coordinate 3,696 of JBFWRO010000085.1, forward strand.
TGCTGCGTCCGATACCTCGAGATCATAGTCGGCCTTCCAGTAGTCGTGCATCCCCGCCGGGAAGAGCCCGTCGAACATGCTGTTCAGCGACGCGATCGGCATCGTTCCGGTCAGATCGAGCGCGACGCCGATCTCATAGAAGGGCGCGACCAGTCTCTTTGCCGTCTCCTCATCGCCGTTGTAGCAAAAGATGATTTTCGCGATCGGTTGGAAATGAAACGCGTCTGGCACGAATGGCGCCGGTGGCGCCATGGTGTATCCGAAAAAGAGACCGAGTTCACGTGGCGCATCGACGATGAATTCCCGATAAAGCCGCATCAGCGCGTCGGCTTTGTCGATGGTGTACGCGAGCAAACCCCCGTGAATCATGTTCACGGGTCGTCCCTGGAATTCGAACGAGGTCACCGCGCCAAAGTTTCCGCCACCACCCCGGATGGCCCAGAAAAGATCGGGGTTGTGGTCGTTGTCCGCCAGCACGACCTTGCCGTCCGCGGTGACGACATCGGCAGAAAGGAGGTTGTCGCAGGTCAGGCCGTAGGCGCGGCTGAGATATCCGAACCCGCCGCCGAGGGTGAGTCCGCCGACTCCGGTCGTCGAGATGACGCCGGCTGGCACCGCGAGACCAAAGGGCTGGGTCGCATGATCGACATCACCCCAGACAGCGCCTCCACCGACACGCACGCGTCCGGTGTCCGGATCGACTCGCGCGCCATTCATGCGTCCGAGATCGAGCACGACGCCATCGTCGCAGGTGCCAAGGCCGGCCGCATTGTGGCCTCCACCCCGAATGGCGACGGGCAGACCCTGTTCGCGCCCGAGATTGACCCCGGCGATAACGTCGTTTACATCCTGGCATCGAATCACCACGCCCGGGTGCTTGTCGATCATTGCGTTGTACACAGCACGGGCGTCGTCATAGCCCTCCGTGGCTGGCGTGATCACTGTGCCTCGAACCGCTGCCCGCAAGCCCTCGATGGCGCTGCTGTCGATTGAAGTCGTGGAGACCATAGGGGTACTCTCCTTTCACCTTGCAGTTCCCATCCATATCGCGCGCACCGTCGGGAAAGGAGCAAACGCCCTTCCTTCCGGCAAACGTGATACACATGCAACATAGACTCTCTCCACTATAGCAAAGTGATTGAGACGCTGCTTGCTAGCAGACGTGTGGTGGTCCGCAGCGCGATGGGCGGGGTAAATTCACAGAGGTGCTAGATCCGGTCAATCGATCGACAATCCTGGGCGCCCGAGTTTCGTCACAGCGATGATCTCCCGTATGACATGAGCACGTACCCGGCGCAGACAAATGCGGACATCACCTGCCAGCTGCTCGAGAAGCCCGCGTTAATTACCATGATCCTGCGCTAGAACTGCAGCGTCAGCAAGCCTGCCGATCGACTTCCGGCCCGGAGAATTCTCTGTTGATGGGCTGCACGCAACTAGACTAATCCAGACGATATCCGCAGAAGAGGGTGTGTCCTGCACGCGACCACGCGACGTCTACCCTCTCATACCCAGCTTCGCTCAGCCAGCGAAGCTGATCGGCGATCGTGTCGGGATAATCCCCTTCGTTTTCCTTTGGGGTGTTCTCGTAGTAGTTCCAGCGCTCGTTCATGAAACTGCGGTAGGCGGAATCGTCGCCGGCAATCTCCACCGACTGCAGGGTCACGTCGTTGGCCCACGCCCGGCCAAAGTGCCGCCGCGTCCACTCGCCGGCAGGTTCGACGAGATCGCAGATGATCAGACCGCCGCCGGGAGCCAGTTTCGGGAGCAGGTCGGCAAAGAGCTGTTGTTTGGCTGGACCGCGCAGATGGTGAATGGCCAGCGAGGAGACGACCGCCCGCAGGCCCTCCGGCAGGAGCTCGCGCCAGCCGGGTTCCTCGAGCACAAATGGCTGGATGGAAGCGCGCCGCTCGAATGGCGCGAGTGTTTTTCGGGCTTCGGCGCGCATGGTTTCGGATCCATCCAGCGCGATCACGTGCGACCGGTGGTAGCACTCGAGCATGCCTGCCGCCAGCCAGCCCGTTCCGCAGGCGAGCTCGACCACGGTGAAGTCGTCGTCATGCCACGCGGGGATGAGATCGATGAATGCCTGCTGCAACTCATCCCGGCGGGGGGTGTAAATCCGTCCGAGATCGATGAAGTGGCGAGAGTGCTCTTCTTCCCAGAACGGGAGGGCTTGCTGCTTTGTCACGGTCGACCTCACGAAATGAAACACCGCATGCGGGCAGTGTAATCGAGTGACTCTCACTTGAAGCCAGGGTCGATCGAATCCTGCAGGTGTGTCCTGCGGCACAGACGAGGACCTTCAGGGTAGCGATGATCGTGGAAGGACCGCGACTGCCCTGGTCGCGGTCCGTTGGGTCAACAGGTGTGGTATTTCGGTGAGGAGAGGGTTGATGGATGGCAATGACTTCGATGTGCTTGTGCGCAAGCTTGGCAAGGGTGTCTCACGTCGAGCGGTGCTGAAAGCACTGCTCGGCCTTCCGGCAGCGATGGCCACCACTGCCGTGGCCAGCAAAACGGCGTTCGCTGCTGGGTACGGTGAAGGGTGTGGGGAAATCAATGGACCATTGTCCTGGGTCGATTGCGATGGAGGGCTCACCTGCTGCACGCCTGGCACGAACAGAGGCATGTGCCTCAGTACCGACGCATGCAACAATCCGGCGATCATCCCGTGCGGAGACAGTAGCGGCTGTCCGGGACGCTTCGCGTGCTGCGCCGACGGCTACTGCTCGAGCGATTTCTTTGGGACTTGTTACGACGATAATGAACCTCCGGCCGACGACGATGACGTTCCTGATCCTCCTCCAGTAACGACCACCACCCCGGAACCGGTCACCACGACACCCGAACCAACGACAACTACTCCGGCGCCAACGACGACGACGACCCCCGAGCCGACGACCACGACGCAGGACCCGGGTCCGCCAACAACGACGACATCCGGTCCCGGCGAACCGACGACGACGGCCCCCGCACCGGGAACGACGACGACCACGCAGCCGGGAGGCGGCAACACGGCAACCGGCTCGAACGTTCTCGTCGAGCAAGCGGGCGTGCCCGGTTCGTCTGTTCGCTTTGATGCCGTGACATCGCCAGGAGAGACGAGCATCACGTTGGTGCCTTCGTCGGCATTGCCTTCGCTACCGGATGGATCGGTCTTCGCGACGGGAGAAGGAACGTGGTACGACATCTCGACCACTGCGTCCTTCACTCCACCCGTCACTGTTTGCCTGCCGTCTGACGGCGTCGCGGACCGCTTGCTGCACTACGCGGCCGGGGGCTGGACCGATATAACGCTTTCCGGATTCCCGACTGGAGGTCAGATCTGCGGAGTGGCCTGGTCGCTCTCACCGTTTGCCGTTGTGCCGCTGATCGGTTCGACCGGGCAAGACGACGATGACGACAGCGGGAAACCGCCGACGGGAGACGATACCGGTCACATGAGCGGCACGCTGCCCCTTCACCCACATCAGCCGCAGGTCCGATCGCAGGCAGGGAGCACGGGAAACAGCGGGAGTCCTGGCTCGGCCGCCTCGCTGCCATCGACGGGGACCGGACCCGCCGGCGGTAGCACCATCGGCAGGCTCGGAGCGGCTCTTGCCGCAAGCGCAGCTGCGGCCGCAGCGGCCCGCGCGCTGCGCTCAACGGAGGCGGACACTCGTCTGCAGTAGTTGGCGCTAATATCTTGAAAAGCAAATCACCCGGAACGATGATCGCCCCGGGTGATTTGCTACGTTCCCACTTCGCAGCATGAAACTGATTGGTCCGACGTCAGCGCGTTCTCTACGCTGGCGGAATGTTCTGGTTTCGCCGGAAGAGATTCTCCGGATCGTACACCCGCTTGATCTGGCGCAGGCGCGCATATGTCGGAGCCGCGTACGCGTCGCCAACGCGCTGCGGCTCATCGCCAACGCCGAGGTAGTTCACGTATGCTCCGGTCGCGTACGGCTGCATCGCTGCAAAAAATGCTCTGGCCCAGGCAATGTTCACATCATCTTCTGCTGGATCGAGCCAGCAACCGATGATCGCCAAGTTGAAGGGTGCATTTCGGTGGGCGAATGCCGTGGCATCGGGCGCCACCCGCCCCACTGCGCCGCCGAGCGTTTCGAAGAGCGTCGACGAGAGGGCAGACGGGGCGGCGTTGGCATAGTGCACGACGATATCGATCGCATCGTCAGGCAACCCGTTCAGAAAATGGGCTTTCCAGTAGTTTCTCATGCCCGGAGGAAATCCTGCGTCGAGTGAAGACTGGACGGTGACATACGACGTGGGCGCAGTCATGTCCGCGAGCGGGGAACCAAACTCGCGAACCTGGCGCATCGGCCCCTGGGCCTCCTCCTCGCTGCCGAGGTACCACGGTACATAGGCGACGACCGGAGCGCCATCGGGCGAGTGCGCCAGCGCACAGAAGATTGCGAGTTCATCCGGCGCCGTTTCGGCGACCGACCGAAGGTTCTGCAAAACAGCTTTGGCGTTGTCGCGAGGGTGAATCACCATCCCGCCAAAGAGCCCCGGCATTGGATGCAACTGGAATACGAACTCGGTCACGACTCCGAAGTTTCCGCCCCCACCACGCAGTGCCCAGTAGAGATCCGGATGAGCGTTGGCGTTCGCGGTCACGACCTCCCCATTCGCCAGAACGACCTGGGCCTCCAACAGGTTGTCGCAAGCCAGACCGTACTTGCGCATCATTGCGCCGATCCCACCGCCGAGGGTCAGTCCACCGACACCCGTTGTAGAAATCACCCCGCCGGTCGTGGCCAGCCCGTGTTCGGTTGTCGCCTGGTCGACGCTGGCCCAGGTTGCGCCACCCTGAACGCGGGCGATCCGCGCGTTTGGATCGACCGTCACGCCCTTCATGCGTGACAAGTCGATCACCAGCCCGCCTTCGACGAGGCCGAGACCAGCCGCATTGTGCCCACCGCTGCGGATGGACAGGTCGAT
>JBFWRO010000086.1:0-8410 GCA_050248865.1 Thermomicrobiales bacterium
GAAATCGGAAGGTGACGCCGTAAGCCGCGGCGATACGCTGCTCGAACTCGAAACAGACAAAGTCAATCTGGACGTCGCCGCGACCGAGGATGGGATCCTCAGCGCCATCCACAAGAATGAGGGCGACGTCGTTGTCGTTGGCGAGGTACTCGGGACGATTGGTGAAGGCAGCGGAAGTTCGAGTAATGGCGCGGCAGCCGACCATGCCCCCGCCGCCGAAACCGCGCCGGCGCCAGCACCCGCGGCCGTAGCGACCTCCGCACCAGCATCGACCGGCACGGCAAAACCGGCGGAAGAATCTCCTTCAGATGCTGCTGGGCGAGCTGCGCCCGCTGTGCGTCGACTGGCAGAAGAACACAATGTGAACTTGGGCTCCCTGTCAGGATCGGGTCCAGGCGGCCGGGTGACGCGGGAAGATGTGATGGCCGCTATCCAGACCAGCGGGGCGCCAGCGCCTGCGCCGGCTCCTGCGGCCGCAACGCCGCCACCCTCTGCTCCCACATCCACTGCGGCATCGCCGGCAACAACCACATCAACGGAAACCGACCGACCGCAAGAGCGGGTTCGCATGTCCCGCCGGCGGCAGACGATTGCTCATCGCCTGGTCGAAGCTCAGCAGACCGCTGCGATGTTGACGACCTTCAACGAGATCGACATGACTGCGGTTATGGACTTGCGGTCGGCGCGCAAAGAGGCGTTCAAGGAGCGACACGGCGTCAATCTCGGCTTCATGTCGTTTTTCACCAAAGCGGTGGTCGGCGCGCTCAAGGCATTTCCCTATGTCAATGCCGAAATCGATGGCACCGACATCGTTGTGAAGAAGTACTACGACATCGGCATCGCCGTCGGTGTGGAAGACGGGCTGGTCGTTCCCGTTGTGCGGGACGCCGATCGCAAGAATTTCGCGGCAATCGAGCAGGAAATCGTCGATCTGGCGACTCGCGCGCGGGAGGGCACCCTCACCTTGCCGGAGCTCACCGGAGGAACGTTCACGATCACCAATGGCGGCATTTACGGCTCGCTGATGTCGACGCCGATTCTCAATGCCCCGCAGGTCGGAATCCTCGGCATGCACGCGATCCAGAAGCGACCAGTCGTGTCAGGCGATGAGATCGTCATTCGGCCGATGATGTATGTGGCCCTTTCCTATGACCATCGGATCGTCGATGGCAGCGAGGCCGTGCGATTTCTGGTTCGCATCAAGGAATTGATCGAGGACCCGACTTCACTGCTGCTCGAGGGCTAAATCCATTATGAAAGCGCGATGCCGCACGGGCACGACGTTCAAGGCCGGGTTGCTGGCTGTCCTGCTCATCGTGGCAGTGGCGCCAGCTGTAGGCGGCGTGAGCGCGCAGGAAGACACCCCAACGATCGTCAACGCGGAAGACCTCGGTCTCCCCGAGATCGTGATTACCGCAACTGACGAGGGTTGGGACGCTCCAGGAGAGCTGGCTGCGGGCCGCTACCTGGTGACCGTAACCTACGAAGGTGACCGCCCATACGGGACGACCGCTTTCGCGCTCTTGCCCGATGACTGGACCATCGACGACTTCAATGCGCGCCTGAGCGGCGGCTCGCAGCCAGATGGCGATGAGGCAACACCATCGTCCGATGTCTCCTCGACGGTATCGGAGCCAGATATCAGCTGGATCTATGAGCTGACCCTCGCTGGCGGCGTCTCCCCGACTCCAGGCGCAACCGCTCAGGGGATAGTCGATCTCACCGCCGGCAACTGGGCGATCTGGGCAGACGACTTCTCGCCGGAGGCCATTCCGCTGACGGTCACCGGGGAAGTCCCGGCCGTGCAGTCGATTCCCGAATCGGACGTGACAATCACCGGTGTGAGCGATGACGGAGTGTTTGCTTTTCAGGTCGACGGGACCATCAGTTCCGATCTACAGATCATCGAGATCATCAACGAGAGCTCCCAGCCGATGTTCATCGAGTTTCTCAAGCTGTCTTCGGCCGTCTCTGCTGAGCAGCTAAAGGGATTTTTGATAACTCCATCGGGTCTTGCACCCGATCCCGCGCTCGCATTGCCTGATGATTTCGGTTACGAAGTGACCCCATTCTATTCAGCCATTCAGTCGGATGGCGTTCGACAGTGGCTGGTCACCTCGTTCGAGCCGGGTGCGTTCGGCATGGTCTGCTGGCTACCCGACCCCGAGCACGGAAACGCATCCCACGCGTCTCAAGGCATGATCGCCACTTTCGAAGTCTCCTGATGGATCAAACCCGTTCGGCACAGGTTCCGTTCAGGCGAAAATGATCCGCGAGAGCCTCGAAGTCTCTTCGCAGCGTGAGTCGGTGCAGCAGGAACTCCCGATAGGCGTCGGGAGGGGGCATCGTGCACCCATCGGGAAATCCCTCCGCAAACCACAATTCAGGGACAGCATCCACGGCGTTGGCGATTATCGTGGCGTCGAGGCGGCCGGCAAGAGCGTCCCCTGCCTCAGCGATGGAGGACGCCCAGGGAAGCAGGACGTGCTCGACTTTGGCCCACCACGTTGTTCCATCGATTGGAGAGACCTGATATGCGGATCGGCGGGCTGGATCCGCCCAGCGGTGATGCAAGTGAAATGCCGAGTCGTTGTCGATAACCCAGAATTCGTTCGCACGGGTCAGGATATTCGGGTTGCGCCATTTGCGATCGGCATTGACCACGAGCGAATCGAACCAGACGATTGCCGCCGCCTCCCGAGGAGTAATGGGAGGATCGCTTCCCCGGCGCAGCGAACTGATGCCAGGAATCTCAAGTGATCCAAACACGAGTCCCTGGGAATCATGCATATCTTCCTGTTTCTCCGGGTCGAGCTCATCGGCTCCCATCACTGTGCGGCCGATCGTGACCACCGCCATCTCTGGTTGGCGTATTCCGAGAGCATCAGCAAGATGCCAGGCGATCACTTCCGCGATCAGTCGTCGTGTCGTTTTTGGCGACGTTCTGAGTTTGATGACGTAACTGCGTCCGTCATTCGCCTCCACGACAAGCGGCCGGGATCGTCCCTTTCCGACGGCCATCCTCACGCGGACGGCTCGCACCTCCCTGACGGCAGGCCTCAGTCGCTTCTTCGCGGCCAGTCTACGAGGTGATCGGATCACGAGCGATATCTGTTTCCGGCTTGTCCCGGGCGGGCTGATTGGCTGGATCGCCACTCCGCGGCAACACTGGCACCAGCTCAGCAAAAAGCGAGTCGAGCTCAGCGGCGGGATCGACACAAAGACCGGTATGTACTGGTGATGGCTGCACCACGGTGCTGGTGGGAGCGCTGAGGAGATGCCAGCGCTCGCCTGGGGATAGTCCTGCCAGTGATCCCGCGGCCGGTTCGCCGTGAGCGATTGCGCAGAGTTGTGCCAGCTGCTCCTCGATCGCCGCCAACTCTGGGTCGCTGAGCGTCGGGTCGAGTGCCTTCACGCGACGACGATCGAGCTGCATGCGAGCGCCGAGAAACCGATGAGGACGGCAGATCAGCATCACCCCGGCATTGACGAATTCGCCACGATCGACCCGTGGCATCACCCGGATGACAACATATTCAAAGGGAGACCGCTCTGGCACGAGCCACCTCCTCCTCGAAAACCCGTCTTCCGGCAATGCGATCCAGAAAAAACTGCCGGTATCGCTCGCGAAACAGGGTGATCTCCCCCGGACTTCCTTCGCCAATAAGCTCAGCTGGGACCATCGACACGATCAACTCGACAAGATCAGGGGTCAGGGTCGATGACAATTCGTCACCTGTCTCGTGAATATCGCCAACCCAGGGCAGAAGCACGTGATCCGCGATCTGGGCAAACGGTGAACCGGCACGATCGGCGAAGTCGGGAGTGATGTGCTGGACATAGATCGACGCCCCATGATCGATCAGCCAGGGCTGACCGTGCCATACGAGCATGTTGGGATTGCGGGCCGTGCGATCGACATTCATCACCAGTGCGTCGAACCAGACGACGCTGGTGGCGAACTGGGAGTCGATTCCGCTTTTGCCATTCGGCACGAACGCCAGGGAACCTGGCAAAAAGTCGATGCCGACATTGATCCCTGCGCTCTTGCGCAACAAATCCTGAATTTCTGGATCGGGTTCCGCATTGCTGAGCGCTCCATCGACGTCGATGATGACTATTTCGGGAACGCGCAACCCCAGGGCGCGTCCGATCTCACCGGAGATTATCTCGGCAACGAGCGATTTCGGTCCCTGCCCGGCACCGCGAAACTTGACAACATAGAGACCGTCGTCATCCGCTTCCATGATTGCAGGAAGCGACCCGCCTTCGCGCAGCGGCGTGACGTAGCGAGTGGCCTGCACAGTTCGGACATTGAGAAGAGATCGAAGCGTCGACACCTGCGTTCCTGTCAGCTGACAAGGGGCGCCTCCAGGCGTCCCCTCGTTATCTGTTCAAGTATCCACGATGCCCAACCACCGGCCCACTGGATGGCAAGCGGCAGGTTTTATAACCAATGAATCAGAATTGAGACTTGTCCTGCACCCACGTATACTCGACTCATCTCGGCGACATTCGTCAAGGAGAGGGGGCTGTTGCCCTTCGCACTCGTTCAGACCGTGATGGCACGTGGAGCGACTTCCTCCACCTGTCACGAGGGTCGGTTAGTGGTTCAGGAGCAATGCACATGAGTTCACAGGACCAGGTTAAGAATCATCCCGCACCGGGGCAGGATGCATTCGAGTTCTATTTTCGGCAGATCCTGGCCGGCAAGATCACCCGCCGCGATGCGGTGAAGCGAACTGCTGTCGGCGGAGTTGTAGCCGCAGGCGCGCTTGGCGCGGCGCCGATGATCCACCCGGCGCTCCGATCGATGGCGCAGGACGCCGAGCCGGTGGCCGGCGGAACACTGCGCATGGGTATGCAGTCAGATCCCGGAGTTCTCGATACGCAGCTGCAGTCGCTGACCGCCGCGTGGCATGTGGTGGAACATATCTATAGCATGCTGACGTGGATCCAGCCTGACATGTCCGTTGCTCCGGACCTTGCGGAGTCATGGGAGATTTCGCCGGATGGCCTGGTTTACACCTTCAAACTTCACCAGGGTGTGATGTTCCACAACGGACGGGAAGTGACCGCCGAGGATGTGAAGTTCAGCCTCGAGCGCCTGATCGACCCAGCCACGGCATCGCCCAGCGCAAGCGATCTGGCCGCCGTTTCCACGATCGAGGCCGCGGATGAATATACAGTGGTGCTGACGCTTTCGGCCCCAGACGCGGCGCTTCTGTCGAACCTGGCGAACTCCAGCTGCATCATCTTTCCGCCGGAAGTCATCGAGGAGAATGGCGATCTATCCCAGGTCGCGGTCGGTTCGGGTCCTTTCCAGTTCATCGAGTACGTGCCGAACACGCATGTGAAACTCGAGCGATTCGCGGACTATTTCGTTCAACCACTCCCCTACCTCGATGCTGTGGAGCTGATCATCGCTTCCAATCCGACCGCCCGCACCGCAGCGCTCGTGCAGGGAGCAGTCGATTTCATCGAGTACGTTCCTTCACTGGACATCGAGCTGCTGGAGGCGGACGAGAGCATCGTTCTCTTCGGCAATGCGATCGCGCAGATTCGCTTCCTGGGATTCAATCTGACGCGCGAGCCCTTCACAGATGTGCGGGTGCGTCAGGCGATCAGCATGGCGATCGACCGCGGGCCGGTGATCGATTCGGCTGAGAACGGATTCGGCACGGCAACCGACATCATCTTCCCGCAAGGATTCTGGGCTGCGCTGGAGCGCCCCGAGATTCCTGCACCGGACATCGAAGGCGCCAAAGCGCTGCTGGCGGAGGCCGGATATCCCGACGGTTTCGACACCACGATCACCAGCTGGGCCGAGTACACCAACATCTCGAACGGCGGCCTGGTGATTCAAGAGCAACTGCGGCAGATCGGCATCAACGCCGAGATGAATCTGCTCGATACGGGAACGATGGGACAGACGGTGTATGTGGACAAGGATTTCGACATGACCGTCACCGGCACCAGTGGTTTTGTCGATCCAGGTTCGGTGCTTACGGAGAACTTCCGATCGGGCGAAGCCGGCAACTTTGTGGGTTACAGCAATCCAGAAGTCGATGACCTTCTCGCCCAGGGGGCGGCCTCGACCGATCCCGAAGTTCGCGCCGGCATTTATCAGCAGGTCCAGGAGATCCTTCTCGCAGACTTGCCGTGGGTCAATCTCTGGATCGGCCAGCAGTACGAAGCGATGAAGACCTTCGTCAAGGGCTTCGAACATATTCCCACCGGATCGAACAAGATGGTGCGCGAGGTCTGGCTCGACCAGTAATCCGCGAGACAAACCGGTAGCGTTCGGCTGGCGAGCGATCATCGATCTTCGCTGGCCGAACCCCTGACCCTCACGACTGGATTCCGAGGCGCGCATGGGAAAGTATCTGCTCCGCCGACTGCTGCTGCTGATTCCTGTGCTTTTTGGTGTCTCGATTCTGGTTTTTGCGCTCATTCACGCAATACCTGGAGATATTTCCAACTTTGTCATCGGTACCGATACGCGCATCACTGAGGAGCAGCGTGAGCTCGTGCGCAAATCGTACGGTCTGGATCAACCCCTGCCAGTTCAATATGCCAGGTGGCTGGGTCACGTATTGCAGGGCGATCTGGGCACGTCCTTCCGCACTCGGCGAGACATCTGGGATGAGTTGAGTCTCCGGCTGCCGGTGACAACGCAACTGGCTTTCATGGCTGCCGTCATGGCAATGGTCGTGGCGATTCCTGTCGGCGTGCTGGCCGCGGTCCGTCGAAACTCGCGCATTGATTATGCGGCGACGATCGGGACGCTCATCGGCATATCGATGCCAAATTTCCTGCTGGCGACGATCCTCGTGCTGATTTTTTCGTTCAAACTGAAATGGCTGCCGCCTATTGGTTATGTCTCATTTCGGGACGATCCAGTGGACAATCTGAAGGTTATGCTGATGCCCGCCGTCAGCCTGGCGCTTCCACTCGCGGCGGTGCTCATGCGATACACGCGCTCGGCTGTGCTCGAAGCGCTCGCCCACGATCACGTTCGCGTCGCCAGAGCCAAGGGGCTCGCCAACCGGACGGTGATGTCCCGGCATGTTCTGCGAAATGCATCGATTCCGATCATCACCGTGATCGGCATTCAGTTCGCCACACTCCTCGGCGGTACCGTGATCATCGAATCCATTTTTGGGCTGCCGGGTATTGGCCGGTACATCTACGAGTCGATTTCGACGAGGGATTATCCCGTTGTCCAGGGCGTAACGTTGGTGATGGCGACGATCTTCGTCCTCATTAGCCTGATCGTGGATATTTCGTATGCGTTTATGGATCCGCGATTGCGGCATCGCTAGCACGGGATCATGAGTCAACTGGAAAATGCGTCCGCCATTTCGCCCACCGATCGCACCGAAACAGCGGGGGAAACCCCGTTGCTCGCGGACGTCTCGTTGGGCAAACAGCGGGTATCGAAACGGATCAGCGTATTCGGCGCCATCAGGAATCAGCGTCTGGCTCTGACCGGGTTAATCATCGTGGCGTTTTTCGCACTGATCGCGGTGATTGGCCCGACGATTGCACCGCATGGTCCAACGGAGCAATTTTCAGCGGACCGCTTGCAGAGTCCGAGCTGGGAGTATCCGTTCGGCACGGACGAATTCGGCCGCGACATTTTCACCCGGGTGCTCTATGGGGCCCGCATCTCATTCCAGGTTGGCACAATCGTCGTGGGTATCGCAGGAACCGCGGGCGTGCTGCTCGGGATGTTTGCGGGGTACAAAGGCGGCTGGTTCGACAACATTATCGTCCTGCTCTCCGACGTCATCTTCGCCTTTCCGGCGGTTTTGCTGGCAATTGCGATCATCACGGTGCTCGGCAACAATCTGACCAACGCCATTGTCGCGATCTCGGTGGTGTATATCCCGCCGTTTATCCGGATCGTGCGCGGAGCAACGCTAACAGTCCGGAATACAGCGTATGTCGAGGCAGCCCAATCAGCCGGAGCGAGCACCAGCCGGATGATGGCACGTCACGTTTTCCCCAATATCACGGCGCCGCTTATCGTTCAGGCGTCGATCAGCTTCGGATTCGCAATCCTCTCGGAAGCCGGCCTGTCGTTTCTGGGACTGGGCAACAAGGCTCCCGACCCGTCGTGGGGCACCATGGTCGCCGGATCGTATGGCTTCCTGCAATACGCCCCCTGGGCCGCGCTCTTCCCCGGCGTCGCCATCGCCCTGACCGTGCTGGGCTTTCAGTTGCTCGGGGACGGATTGCGAGACGCTCTCGATCCGCGGCTGAGGAATCGCGGGTAGCTGGGACACCGTCATCGCGCTGCATGCCATCTCGGGCATGCAACGACGACCTCTCATCACCCTTCCGTGGTGGATCAGCCCGGCGACGGGACGACAACGCTGCCCGGCTCGGCAGTGAGAATGCGCTC
>JBFWRO010000087.1:0-8392 GCA_050248865.1 Thermomicrobiales bacterium
CCCGATGGACGATCTGCAGTCCGAGCAGACTGCCGAGCTCGACCCACAGATCATCGGCGCGGCGCATCAGCGGAACATACTCGGCGCCTTCAGAATAGGCGTGCCGGAAGATTCTGGTATGGCCGCCGTGAGATCCGTAGTCGTGGACGTGATCGAACTGCTCGAGAACGGCCACGCTCACTCCCCTCTTGGAAAGAGCCCATGCCGCGGCGGTTCCCATCGTGCCACCACCGGCGATAAGGACGTCGAATCGTTTGGTGGTTGTCACCCGAGGCTCCTGTGATCTGCAAAGAACGATTATTCAGGCGGAAGCGGCTCCAGTGGCTTATTCCAGAATCCGAGGCCGTATTCGGGGACAGGGCCATGTTGGAGCGGCTGTGCCCAACGAACGCCATTGGCAATGATCTTCTGCACATTTGGGTTGTAATACGTCGGATACGTTTCGTGCCCGGGCCGGAAATAAAAGATACGACCGCGGCCTCGGTGATAGCAGAGTCCCGAACGAAAGACTTCGCCACCGGTGAACCAGCTGATCATGACCAGCTCGTCCGGATCCGGGATGTCGAAATGCTCTCCGTACATTTCCTCGCGTTCGAGCTCGAAATACTCTGGAACCCCATCGCAAATGGGATGATTTGGCGAAACAACCCAGATTCGCTCTTTGTCCGTCGACTCTCGCCATTTCAGATTTGCCGTTGTACCCATCATGCGCCTGAAGATCTTCGAATGATGCCCGGAGTGGAGAACCACGAGACCCATACCGTCGAGCACCCGTTTCTGGACGCGGTCGACGGTGTCATCGAGTACTTCATCGTGCGCTGTGTGGCCCCACCATATCAGGACATCAGTGCCCTCCAATAGCGCGTCGCTCAACCCGTTCTGCGGCTCGTCCAGCGTCGCAACAGTGATATCGAAATCCCCGTTCGCCAGCAATCCCTCTCGGATGGCTCCGTGGATGCTGTTGGGATAAACTCGCTGGACAACCGGGTGCGTTTTTTCGTGTCTGTGTTCGTTCCAGAGTGTTACGCGCATGCACTTGTCCTTAACCTGTATGACTGGCCATAACTGGTGACAACTCGATCTCTCGTCCCTCCCGGGACGACCGGTAAATCGCATCGATAATGCGGCTTCGGTTCAATCCTTCCTGACCTGAAGGACTCATTGGGCGTCCTTCGGCAATCGCATCGAGGAAGGTCGAAATGATTTCGGCGTGCCCCGCTCCCGGTGGCTTGGTCGGGAGACGAGGTGTCGAGTCGAAGGGGACTCCCTCGACAGTAGAGAAGAGTCGCAGCGTGTTGGTCGTTGCGTAATCCTTGACGTGCAATTCAGCACCACCTCGGTCACCAAGGAGAGAGATTCCAAACTCATCGGTATCATTGGTGTGCCCTGCCCAACTAGCCTCGACAAAGATCGTTGCGCCGCAAGCAGTGCGCAGGAAGCCGACCCCAAGGTCTTCAACATCGAACTCATAGGCTGTTGATTGCTGAAATCGGTCTCCACTCCAGTTCCCAAGGCCTTGCGGCCCCAGTTCGGAGTACGTGGCCCCGCTGACGGAAACGATCTCTGGCTCACCCATTGCCCAGAGCACCATGTCCAGCACGTGCACGCCAAGATCGATCAATGGACCGCCGCCCGCCTGATCCTTCGATGTAAACCAGGTTCCGAGACCCGGAATTCCGGAGCGTCGTCTCCAGTATGCACGTGCGTGGTAAACCCGCCCGAGTCCGCCATGGTCGATATGCGATTTGAGGACTTGCATGTCCGAACGCGCACGACGATTGAACGCCATGCCCAGAATGAGCCCTGCATCCTCTGCCGCTCGCACAAGCAGCTCCCCCTCCTCCTCGTTACGCGCGAGCGGTTTTTCCATAAGGACATGCTTGCCGGCGGCGATAGCGTCCATCCCAATCGGCACGTGCAGATAATTCGGAACGGCAATGCTGACGGCACTGATATCCGCGCGCTTGAGTAATTGATGGTGGTCCTCATAAATATTCGGGACATCCGCTTCGTTGGCAACCTGCGTGCAACGATCGGTGTCGAGCCCCGCCAAAGCAATGATCTCGGCCCTCGGATCCTTTCGATACCCCTCGACGTGCCATTTCCCGATTCCACAGCCAATCACACCAACGCCGATGCGGTTCATGGACTCCTCGAGTGCGCTGTGAGCGCACTATTAGCGGCGACCGTGCGCCCGAAGCTACATTGTCGAAGCGCTGACTTCAGTTATCGTGCCGGGCAGCGTCTGGATGACCATTGCCAGTATGATCGTGGACGCGTCTGCGCCGATCGCTTCGATCCGGTAGGTGCCTGGCAATACCCAGAGGACGTCACCGAACGACACGGTGCTTTCCCAGACCACCGAGCCATCCAGCGCAATTACACGGTACGGAGTAATCGGACTCATCGGCAGTTGGATCAACGAACCACGGATCAGCGCCGTTTCCCCGGGGGAGACCAGAACTTCGAGTGAAATGATGCTTCCTGAGGTGGTTTCCCATGACACCTGGTAGGTCCCGGCAGGAACTTCGAGAACGTTGCCATCAGCAAACGTTTCAGTAGTAACTTCGGGATCAGGCTGGAGAGAGCTTGGGGCAGGCCCTCCGATAATGGTTGCTTCCGGGTAAATGCCTCCGACACTCTCGATCTCGATGACGCCCGTTGTCTGCAGAATATTCAACCCGGACAGCATGATCGTCATCGCTTCGTTCAGCTCCGCGGCTGTCGCAGCGCCGATCAGCGCGCCACCACCTTCGTCAGCGACGCACTGGAGCGCCTCTTCATCGTCTGGAGCGAGCGCGAAACCGACCACGTTCGTCGTGATGGCCTTCGGACCGTTGTGCAGCTGGGCGGCAATCGAACAGGGATCACCTCCACAAGTCTCCAGGCCATCGGTCATCAGCAAAACCGCATTCACCTGATTCTCTGATGCATCCGGAAAATCCAGTTCGGATGACTGCAAGGCGAGGGTGGTTGGGGTCCAGCCAACCGGTTCGTAAGCATCGATCACGCCCTGCATTGCGCTGGTTTCCACATCCGCGAGCGGCACAAGCAGTTCGGTTGAGAGGCAGCTCTCCGCGCGGCCCGATTCGTTGTTGGCGCCCTTGTGTCCAAACACGCGGACACCAATGTTCACGCCTTCTCGTTGCGGAAGCTGGGCGATGATCGATTGCAGCACCTCGCGGGCGGCATCGATCCGGGTAACGCCCGGCTCGATCTCTTCTGCCATCGAACCGGAGGCATCGAGGATGAGCTCGAGATTGATCGTCTCCGAAGCGGGTTCGTCTGTAACCTGACTGTCATCCTGGGCTGATACAGATTGGAGCGTCAACAGCGTCGAACCTAACGAGAAAAGGATTACGACCGCCAGGATTCTCCGAAAAAATTCTGCAGGTAACGACACGAAGAGCACCTCCCGATTCATCCGTCCGAATATCCACACGCCATGAAGCATCCTATCGCATCCCTATCCTGTTTTGCACTTGACAATCAGTCCTCTTCCACCTCGAATGAGATGAGCGTGACTTCAGGCGGACAGTTCAGCCTGACGGGCGGCCGGTAGACACCGACACCACGCGATGTGTACACCGGCATGCCCATCACGTTGTGCAGACCGGTCACAAAGCGACGTCCATGTTGGGGAAGCCAAACAGGCCTGATTCCCGGCAGCCGCACCTGCCCTCCATGCGTGTGACCTGAAAGCTGGGCGATGGCTCCGCGCGCCGCTGTCCCCGCGGCGAATTGAGGTTCGTGCCAGAGTGCCAGTGCCGGATCGCCTGCGCGAACTTCACAGAATGCCTTGTCGAGGTCGGGGCGACCGTGCAGAGAGTCGTCGATACCCACAATCCACAGGGTGGACCCTTGCCACGCAATAGGACGCGCCTCATTTCGCAGCACGGCAATGCCGGCCGATTCGAGCGCCGCAGTGACTTGAGAGGCAGAAACGAAGATGTCGTGATTGCCAAGGACGGCAAAGCCACCGAGAGAAGCCGTGGCCGCAAGCGCTCCCAGCACCGGCATCGATGACTCCAGAAATCGCGGCGATTCGGACACATAATCGCCGCCGAAGAGAATCAGATGTGGTGACTCCCGTTCGAGGAGGCAGCACGCGGTCCGGATGCTATCTCGGTCGATGAACGGACCAGCGTGCACGTCGGAAACGAAACCAATCCTCAACCCGGCGAGTGATCGATGAATTCCTGCGACCGGCAGTGTCAGCCTTTCCAGTACCGGCTGGTAGGGATTACGGCTCCGAACTCGCCAGTAGACTCCTGCAGTGGCGGCGGAGAGCAAGGAGGATGCGATCGCCACGCTGCGCCAGTATCGCCCTGGGATATCCGGTGGTGAGGCTGCCGCACGCACCATCACAGATACCTGTCGATCGCCGAGGCCACGATCAGACCCGCGGTCAGGAACAGTCCCACCCGCAAGTGAAGGCCCGCCGTCCGTCTCAATGCCACGTTCAACTCTGAAGGCCCTGAATCTGCCGAGACGGTGCGGACGAGATCGATTGCAATTGGCAGCGTCACAACAGCGGCCAGTGCAGGCCAGAGGGCTCGATCGTAGAGTACGAGGGCGACGATGGCGAGATACGCGCCATACACCAATCCCAGATACTCTCGATTCGCCCACTTCCTGCCAAGAACATTGGCAAGAGTCCGCTTGCCAGCGTCATGATCGAAATCGATGTCCCGAATGTTGTTGCAATGGAGGATTGCTGCGACGAGCGAGGCGATTGGCAGCGGCAAGAGAACCGATTGACCCGTGAAATGGCCCGAATGGACATAATAGGCGCCACCAACCATCACAAGGCCCATGAAAACAAAAACGGTGGCCTCTCCCAACGCAACATAGCCCAGCGGTTTCGGTCCACCCGTATACAGCACAGCGGCGGCGAGACTCAACAGCGCCACAATCAGGATTGCCCAGCCCGTTCGGTAGACGACATAGAGTCCCAGAACCGTGGCAATTCCCAGTGCCACGACAGTGCCACGCAAGACCTGGGCCGAGGTCAGATACCCCAGCTGAATGACTTTCGACGGACCCAGAGAGTCATCGGTGTCGATTCCTTTGCGGTCGTCGAAGTAGTCATTGGCAAGGTTGGCCCCCGCGTGGCACGCCACAGACGCGGAGAGCATCACGACAAAGAGGAGCGCATCGAAGGTGCGGTCGAACAAAGCTAGCGCCGATCCCACGACGATTGGAACGATCGACGCGGTGAATGAAAAGAACCTCACCGCCTGGAACCAGACCCGGAGCGAGCCGGGGCGCTGTTGAGTGGCGTCTCCCGCTTGCTGTGCTGT
The DNA here is from genome assembly GCA_050248865.1 of Thermomicrobiales bacterium. Classification (GTDB taxonomy): domain Bacteria; phylum Chloroflexota; class Chloroflexia; order Thermomicrobiales; family UBA6265; genus JAHBVL01. The sequence continues at coordinate 5,304 of JBFWRO010000087.1, forward strand.
GGCGGCGCTCACGATGCACGGTTCCAGGGAACGACAATTCGCTCTGCCAGATCGAGCGCAAGAATGAGCAACCAACCCAGAATAGCCGTGATGATCAATCCAACATACATCTTCTTGATCGCCAGAATTGAGTAGCTCTTCCAGATCAATGCGCCGATGCCCTGACTCGGGGAAAGAAACTCAGTGCCCACGATGACGATGAGTGAAAATCCCAGAGCAAGGCGCAATCCGGTGAAGATTGCAGGCATGGCGCCGGGAAGTGCGACGCCGAAGAAAACCTGGCTGCGGCTTGCATCGAAGTTCTGCGCGACGTCGCGATAGATCGGATCCAGATTCAATACGCCGCTCATGGTGTTCAGCGCCACGAGAAAGAATATCGAGATCGCCACGATTGTCCATTTGGCCGTTTCGCCGGTGCCCAGGGCGATGATCACCAACGGCAGCAGTGCAATCTTTGGAATCGCATAAAGGGCGGTCGCGATTGGCATCATGAACACCCGAATCGGCCAGGATAGTCCCATCGCCAGACCAAGCGCAACACCGGGGATCGATCCAAGAAGAAAACCACCGACGATCCGCACCACGCTGACCCGGATGTCGGTCAGGAGTGCGTCATCCCGTACCATCGACACGGTGGTGTCCCAGAGGCTCGAAGGTGGAGGCCAGAATACCTGATTTACCCGGCCGGAACGGGACACCAGTTCCCACAAGGTCAACAGGAGCAATGGCGCGGAGAGGGTCAGGAGTATTTCCAGCGCGCGCCTCGAGGATCGGCTCACCGGGTCAACTCCCCAGCCGCTCGCCGGGCGACATGCACTTCGTCGCGCAGCAGTCCCCAGATCGTCGAGAACTTTTCGGCGAAGCCAGGATCAGAGCGGACCGCCGCCTGGTCGCGGGGCCGGCCAAATGCTACGGGAATGAGGGCTTTGATCGTACCGGGTTGAGCGGTCATGACCACGACCTGGTCGGCGAGTGTCAGCGCCTCATCGATGGAGTGTGTGACGAACACGACCGTCTTACCGGTCTGATCCCAAATGCGGAGGAGCTCTTCTTGAAGGAGGAAGCGGGTTTGCTCGTCGAGAGCGCCGAATGGCTCGTCCATCAGCAGAAGCTGAGGATCGACGGCCAGTGCACGAGCGATTGCCACGCGCTGGCGCATGCCTTCTGAAAGCTGATGCGGCCAGGCAGAGGCAAATCGTGAAAGTCCGACCATCGACAGCAGTTCGCTGGCCCGCTGTCGTCTGGCGGCGGCCGGAGCTCCCTCGAGCTTCAGGCCATACAGGACATTGTCCTGCACGGTGAGCCAGGGGAAAACAGATCGTCCCTGAAACACCATCGCATTGCGAACCGATTGCCGGTCCTTCGCGGAAATGGAGATCGTGCCCGAACTGGGCGCCTCCAGCCCCGCGATCATGCGCAGGAGTGTCGTCTTGCCACAGCCGGATGGGCCCACGATGACGGTGAATGCACCTTCCAGGACATCCAAAGACACGTCATCGACAGCAACGATCGGGCCGTCGCGGCCTTCGAAGACGCGGCTCACATGCTCGATCTGAACAAACGCTCCACCCGACGCCCTGGTCTCCGCCGATGCGGTTTGGGTCTGGGCATGTGGAGCAACGGCAACTGCCACGTGATCAATCCTGACGCTGTTTGGCCCGCGTCCGGCCCAGGTTAAGGTTGGTTCGGATTGATCTCTGCCAGTGCCGCCAGGACGTAGTTCTGGTCGATGATCGAGGCAGGATCGATATCGTCGTCGTACTCGAGCAGCCCGCGCTCGCGGAAAAAGGCCTGTAGCGCTTGAAGTCCCTCGACATTGATGATTCCGTCGGTTGCGTATACCGGGGTAACCGACGCGGCGATCAGCGCAGCTGGGACACCAGTGTATGACTCGATGATCGCCAGATTGGTCGCGTTCGCAAAACCATTCTCCGAGAGGTCGACGACCGCGCGCATGTAGCCGGTTGCGAAGCCTTCAGCAAGTTCGGGATTTTCCTCGAGCCAGGAGTTGTTGGCGAAGATGAGCGTGGGCTGCACGCCTTCTATCGGGAAGTCGGTTGCCAGCCGGACGGCAATGCCATCCTGTTCAGCGCGGGTCGCCAGCGGCTCGCCGATCATGGCCGCATCGATGGCTCCGGCTTCGAGCGCAGCGATGGCATCCGGGAAAGCCAGCGCTTCGACCGTGACATCGTCGATCGTCAGCCCACCGGTGGAAAGCGCTGCGTCGAGCCAGAATTCAGTCGCCCCGGGAGCGTTTACCGTAACAGTTTTGCCGGCCAGATCGGCGACCGAGGTGATCTCTCCAGAAAGGCAGACATCACGCGAGATCATCAGCGGGGTAGCGACTGGAATACCTTCCTGATGACCTGGAGCGATGACGGTGATCGGCAAGTCCTGAGCGACCGCGTTCCAGAATGCCGGTCCGGCGCCACCTATTGCCAGATCGAGTTCGCCGGTCGCGGTGAGGACGACTGGATCAGAGCCGCCGGGAAACGGTACAAGCTCGACATCAAGTCCTTCTTCAGCGAAGTACCCCTTATCTTGAGCGATCATCACGGGCGCGAAGATCGAGACGGGAACATAGCCCATTTTGACCGAGGTCAAGTCTTCCGGTGGTTCCGGCAGTGCTTCGGGAGTGCCCGAGACCGACACCGTGGGTACCACGGGGTCACAGTTGAGCGTAGACTCCTGTGCTCTGACCGGAGCCGTGGTGATGGCCACGATGGCCGCCAGGAGAATCGCCACGACAATACCGAGACGAGAAATAAGTGAAAACGATCGCATGATGAAGGACTCCTGAGACGAGGTCGTCGAGGTTCTGGTTCTGGGTAACCACAGAGCGAATTGCACTGTTGCGAGTGTACCAACTATGGCCTGAGATTGTGATGAAATGCACGATCTCCGCCGGCGCGGATGCTAATGCGAGAGTGTTAATACCCTTTACCTGTTTTGACTTTTTCCAGATCGAAATCCTCACTCCTGATGAACTCCATCAACCGTCGTTCGCGGTCGCGAATTGTGGCAACTGCGGTCGGGAGTTCGTCGAGCGCGTCGGATGGCACCACCACGATCCCGTTGGCGTCGCCATG
>JBFWRO010000088.1:0-8388 GCA_050248865.1 Thermomicrobiales bacterium
GGCTTTTCCGTCTCGACCTCGTGGTCATTCAGCGTGCGCACCACCTCCAGCGCACCCAGTACACCGAGCGCACCGTCATACCGGCCACCCCGTACGACGGTATCGATATGCGACGCCAGCAACACCGGAGGCGCTTCTGACCGCCCGGCCCGTACTCCGGTCATGTTGCCAAAATCATCGACGCGGACATCGAGCCCGGCGCCAGTCATCCACCGGGCGAGCAGGTCCCGACCCGCCTTGTCCTCATCCGACAGTGCGAGCCGCGTCACACCTCCACCGGCTGTCGCGCCGATCCGCGCAAGCTCATCCAGGCTGGCCAGCAGCCTGTCCCGATCGATTCGAAGATTCATGATGGCGCCTCCCATAGTCGCATTGGGGTCGGTGTGATCACCTCACACCCACTGTCCGTGACGATGACTTCCTGCTCGATTGCCGCACCGGCGACTTCAGGAATGAACAAACCGGGTTCGATGCACAACACCATTCCAGCTTGCAACTCGGTCATTTCCCCAATCCGCAGGTAGGGCAATTCGACCGTTTCCAGACCGATCGCGTGGCCAAGCATGCCGCGGAAGTAATCACCAAACGGACTGTTGTCCATCACGCTTTGCGCCTCCCGGGCGACGGCATCGACCGTCACGCCTGCCCGGGTGGCGTCAACTGCCGCCTGGGTGGCGGCGAGCGTCGTTTCGAGCAACGCATGCATTTCCTGGCTTGGCTTGCCGCAGACCGTGGTGCGGTTCACATCGAATCCATAGCCGCTGTACGCCCCGATGGCATCGAGCGCCACGACCTCGCCGGGTTCGATGAGGCGGTTCATCGCCTGCGGCCAGCGCGACCCCATCGCCGACCAGTGCCCAGAATGCACCCGGAAATAGCGGACGAAGTCGGCGCCGGCGCGCATTGCGGCGGCAATCGCCTCTGCGCACACCTCTCGCTCAGTTACCCCGCCGGCCCGAATCATCTCCACCGCGACTGTCAGCGCGGCATCGGCGCATAGCGCCGCCCGGCGCATCAGCGCCTGTTCAGCGGGACTCTTGATCGAGCGCATATCGGCAACGATGGTCCGCTCGGCTTCGAGATTCAGCGATGGAAGCGCGGCGGCAATCTGCCGGTCGATGAACGCCGGAAGGATGTCATCCCCAGCCAAACCAACCCGGGCCGAGGACAATCCCTTTTCCTGCAGGAGCTCGATGATACCTTCGCCCAGATCGTTCGTCGCCCGCACATCGTCGACGACGACGAGGTCCGGTCGATGCCGGCGCGCATCGGTCAGCAAAACCGGCTCGCCCGACGCCGGTAGAAGAAACGCGGCGTGACCCATGCCCCGGTTTCCTTCGGAGAACACGGTGGTCGGAAATGGTGGGAAGTGGTTGGTCACGTACGCAAGATCACCAGGCCGATCGTAGAACGACCGGCCAACAACCAGCAGCGCGTCGTAACCTGCTTCGGACACCTTCGACCGTACTATTCTCTGCCTGCCCAGAATCTCCTCCCGGCCAATCGGTTGCACGTCTGGGATGAACATGTTCCTCTCCTCACAGTTGATGTTCGTTCACTCGCTCTTCTTCGATTTCGGGTTCGTTGCTTTCGCCGCTCCCGATGTTCTGGTCGAGGTCCCTGACCTGGTTCCAGAGGATGCCGCACCTCCGCGCTTCGTGCTGACGGCCGAACTCGTTCCGCTCTTCGGCCTGGTTTGACGGCGAGCAGACTTTTTCGGTGACGCTGGTGCCGTGCTGGCAACGACGTCATCCAGCGATCCATCCACCAGGACCTCGAACGCCCCTCGCGGAGAGAGCGCTTCGGGCCGGCCAGAGCGCTGGTAGGCATACCGGATCAACCAGAGCACAACCCCGAAGAGCACCACCGGCGCAAACAGGAAGACATACTGAGCACCGACGACATTCGCAATCACACCCAGCACGATCACTGCGACTAGGGTCAGGGCATTCTCCACGACTTCCTGCAAACCGAATGTTGCCCCCTGACCCACCAGGGGCACACGCCGGTTGATGTACACCTGCACCGTTGCCCCGGCAGCCGTCGACCCAAAATTGGCAGGGACCGCAATCAGGCTGGCGGCCAGCACTTTCTCATTGATTTCGATGCCGAGGAGCCAACCGAACACCGCTAGCGGGCTGAATGGCGCAAGATACGGAGCGACGAGCTCCACAGCGCCGAAAAGGATCGTCGACAGCGTCAACATCACGAGCGAAAAGACCGCCAGCTTGCGTTCGCCGAACCAGGAGATCAATTTGGGAGTTGTGAATGTGGCAAGTGCGAAGCCGATCCCGGCAGGTGCAAAGATATAGACGGCGTTGGCCGGGTTCGCATCGAGAACATCTCGGATGTACACCGGCATGAGCGTGTTGAAAGCCTCGAAGAGCCCCACCACGATTGCGCCAGACAGAATCATCGTAGCCACGGCGCTGTGAGCGACGATCCAGGCCGCCGTCCACCGAAGCGAAAGCGCCTGCGGTTTCCACTCGACGGACCGAACCGCGTCGGTCACCTTCAGCGTTCTTTCCGTCGCAGGAAGCTTCAGCGTACGAACCGCGCCGATGAGATACACGATTCCAGCAACGAGAAGAATGGCCCTCATTCCGGTGTACTTGATCATCACCGGCGCCAGAAACGACGAACCAACTGCCGAGGCGATCGAACCCGCCATCGTCACCGTCGCCGAAACCGTTGCCAGCTGACCAGGGGTCGAGACGAGCGCAACAGCCGACTTGATCGATGGGGAAATGACCTGATTGAGCGCGCTGGCGAAAAACATGATGAACATCAGCGCGGCCACATCGGTGCCCCAGAAGAGCGGCACCAGAAAGCAAAGCGCCGCCTGGGCGATATAGCCAGCCACCAGCGCCAGGCGTTTCGACACTGAGTCGGAAAACGAACCACCCTGTATGCCAAATGCCAGCGCGGCCGCATAGGACGATGCCGACACGAGCGAAATCTGCAGCTGTGTGGCGCCCTGAATCGCCAGGTAGACCATCGCACCGTAGGACACGATCGCCGTGGCCAGTTTCGATGCGGCTCGCGACGCGGCGAGGATCGAAACGCTCGGCGATCTCAGCGCTGTGCGAAAACTTGGTTGCTCCTCGGCCTGAGATGGCGCTGGATCCGCTACGACCACTCCGGGCATGGTCGACCTCTTCCCGCACAAGCACGCATCGTCACGCAAACAGGAGGATTCTAGCGGGAAAGAAACTGCGGCGGATCTGCCGAAACGTTCTCGCGAGCTTCGAGCAGGGCGTCCCGCAATCTGGCGGCCAGGGAGGGATTTTCCGCTACTCGTGACCGCAGCGATGTGTCGGCCTGAGGGAGCCGCGCGAGGTGCGCATCGAGCACGGACTCTCCCGGGCCGCGTTCGATGACTTCGATTGCACCATCGACCGGCGCGGCTCCGGCTTGAATGACCCGCAGATACCATCCCGTCCGGCGATTGTCGACCATCTCTCTGACAATGGCCGGCCGTTCCAGAACCATGGCCAGCTTGTAACAGGGATACCGGGGCTGGCAGACCTCGAGCACGACCTCGCCCCACCGCCACCGATCACCGATCAGGACGTCCGATTCGAGCATGCCCCGCACGGACAGATTTTCACCAAATTCCCCGGGACTATACCGCTCGGCACTGCCGTGGTCCTGGCTCCAGGAGTCGAGATGCTCCGACGGATACGCATAGACCGCCTTGTCATATCCGCCATGATTGACCGTGTCTCCCTGCCCATCGCCGATAATTCCGGCCTCGGTCACGACGACACTGCAACGCTTCAAGGGGACTTTGCGAATGCCGCTGAGCACGGTTTTTCCCTGTCGCTCCCCTATCCGGCTCGGAATGGCGATATTCACTGAAACCAGGTCGATGACCGGCGTTGCCGGTATCACGTCGCAGATGCTTTCGCCGACGCATTGATCTCCAGCACGTAATCGACGAGCGCATCGAGTCCGGCAAACACCGGAACGTCGTGTCCCTCAGGATCGTGGCGGTCATACCGATCGATGAGCGCCGCCTGCATGCCAACCGCCAGAGCGCCAACCACATCCGATTTTGGCTGATCTCCGATATGCAGGGTATGAGCCGGTTCCACCTGAAGCGGGTCGAGCGCTGCGTAAAATGTGCGCGCATCCGGCTTTTCGTATCCGACGATGGCCGAGGTCACGATCAGGTTCATTTCATGCGCGAAGGCGAGGTGCGTGCAAAAATCGGTGACGTCATCGTCCGCATTCGAGATCACCGCGCGTTTGACACCGGCACCGCGCAGACGCTGCAGTGCTGGAACGACATCGTTGAAGACCCGGTAACCGCCGTAAGGTCCCGCTTCTGCGGCAGGGGTCTCGAACTCCGCCAGATAGCGTCTGCGAGCATTTCTGACCAGCAACTCATCCGTTTCGATACCGGCCGCCTCCAGCCATACCTGCATATATTGAAGGCGAAACGCCTCTCTCTCCGCTGCCGGACGATCCCTGATTGGCATGCGGCCATTCTCGATTGTGAAGAAGTCTTCGGCAGCAACATCGGCGACTCGCAACGCATCCACATCCGCCTCGATCCCGAGTGTGCGCAATGCCGACTCCAGCCGGTCCCAACGCCGTGGAACAAGCTCGACGAGGGTGTCATAGAGATCGAAGGTTACCGCTTCGATTGGTCCAACCGAAACTCCACTACCTGTCAACGACACGATCTGTCCTTCCCTGGAATGCTGCAACGTCCGTCACTCAGCCGAGCTCTTCCCGCAACCGGGGGATGATCGTCGTGGCAACCTTTGTCGCAGCCTCGACTCCACTCGGGGTAATCGGAAAATCGAAAAGAAACTGACTCGCACCAGCGGCACGGTAGGTGCGCACCAGGGTTTCGAAGCCCTGTACGTCCTCGAGACGGTCAGCGCCAAATGAGGATGAAACCAGAATGCTCTCAGGATCTCGCCCGAACTCCAGACAGTGCTGGGCTATTTGCTCCAGCCCCTCCTGCAACCGGTCGGGTGTCCGCGACGTGTCCCAGTAGTCGGCATGGCGGGCAATGACGCGCAGCATGCGCGGTCGTTCTCCACCAACGAGTACCGGCAGCTTCTGCTGCAACGGTTTGGGATTGAAGGGAGCGTCCTCGAGCTGGTAGTGCTCGCCGTCGAACGTCGTGCGCCGCTCTGTGAAGAGCAGCTTCATGATCTGGAGCGATTCGTCCAGCATGTCGACGCGATCGCCCGGCGAGGGAAAGTGCAATCCGTACGCCCGATGTTCTCGTTCATTCCACCCGGCGCCGATGCCCAGAACCGCCCGACCATCGCTAACATGATCGACGGTGACGATTTCCTTGGCCAGAAGGGCCGGTGGACGGTGGGTGTTGCCGTACACGAGCACGCCGACCTTCAACTTCGATGTTTTCAGTGATAGAGCGGAGAGCAGCGTCGACGTCTCCAGGCAGGGGCCATCCGGATCATCGTAAAGCGCCATGAAGTGATCGAAAAGCCACGCCGAATCTAAGCCAAGCGATTCAGCGGTTTGCCACTGTTCGACCAGTTGTGGCCAGGAGAGTTGGTGCTGGCCGGTTACGACTCCAAACGTGAGCGGAAGTGACCTAGACATTGCTGGATGCAGTTTCCTTTCCGGTGCTGAGACGGGGTGTTCCCGGCGTTCCGAGTGTACCAGCCGCCTCCATCGGCTCCGATCGCAAGTCGATCTTCGCGACTGTCGCGCCGGTACCCTGACCGACTTGCGACGTCCTCCACTAAAATAACGATCTGGGTCGCTCGCGACCATGCTGGAGGAATCGTGTCCTGGATCGGCAACTGGATCAATTCGTGCAGGCGTCGGACAGGTCTCGTACTCAACTCCTCGCTGGCGTCAATCCCGGGTGATTCCGGTTTCGAGTCGACTCGCTATCTTGCCCGCTGGCTGGTTCTGGGAACGATCATCGGCGTCGTGGCTGGTCTCGGCGCGGTGGTATTCGATCGAGCTATCACCTGGTCAACCCAGTTCTTTCTTGGAGATCTGGTCGGATATCTGCCGCCGTCTCCCGTTGGAGAAGGAGAGCCCATTCGTCGCGCGTTCGAGCGACCATGGGCGTTGCCGCTGGTCACGGCTCTTGGCGGTCTCATCTCCGGTCTCGTTGTCTGGCGTTTCGCCCCGGAAGCGGAGGGACATGGCACGGACGCGGCCATCGAGGCCCTCCATCACCGATCCGGCAGAATGCGATTTCGGGTCGCGCCAGTCAAACTGCTGGCCTCGGCGATCACCATCGGAAGTGGTGGATCGGCAGGACGGGAGGGGCCCACTGCACAGATTTCGGCCTCTTTTGCATCAACACTCTCTGATCGCCTTGGCCTCGATCACCAGAACAGGCGAATAGCGGTTTCCGCAGGCATCGCCGCGGGCATTGGCGCGATCTTTCGGGCTCCACTCGGCGGGGCGCTGATGGGAGCCGAGATTCTCTATATCCACGATCTCGAAGTCGAAGCGCTGATTCCCTGTCTTATCGCCTCGATCGTCAGCTTCTCCGTGTTCGGCGCTATCGAAGGATTTGACCCAATCTTTGGTGCCCAGCCGGGTCTTGGATTCGACCAACCCGCCACCATCGTCTACTACGCCGTGCTTGGCGCAATCTGCGGGCTGGTCGGCTTGCTCTATGCCCGATCGTTCTATGGCGTATCGGGCGGCTTTCACAGATTGCAGCTACCGGTGTGGCTCAAGCCAGCGATCGGTGGATTCATGGTCGGAGTGATGGGACTGGTCATTCCTGGAGCGCTCGGTTCAGGTTATGGCTGGGTGCAAATCGGGATGAGCCCGGAAGTGATGTCGATCCCACTGTGGATGATCCTTCTCCTTCCGTTTGCAAAGATCCTTTCGACCTCGCTTTCGATCGGTTCGGGTGGTTCAGGCGGCATTTTTGGACCGGGCATGGTGATCGGCGGCATGCTCGGCATCGCGTTCTGGCGACTGGGCGACGGGATATTGCCGGGTCTTCCCGAATCTCCAGCACCGTTCGCGATTGTTGGCATGATGGCTTTGTTCGGAGGAATTGCTCACGCTCCGCTTGCGGTGATGCTGATGGTGGCGGAGATGACCGGCAACCTCTCGTTACTCGCACCGGCGATGGTCGCTGTGGCGATCTCCACGGCGCTTGTGGGTGATCATTCCATCTACAAGAGCCAACTCCTCACGCGGGCGGACTCCCCTGCGCATCGGGTTCGTCTCAGTTTTCCGCTCCTCTCCTCCCTCCTCGTGTCGGAGACGATGCAACGCCAGAAGCCCCGCCCTCGCGATCCGGAGACGACCGTACCAGGCGTCGCTCCATCCTCGACACTGGAAGAGGCCCTCGAGCACCTCAGTGAGAGTGGATCGAGTTTCGCTGAGGTGGTCGAGCGAAACGACGTTATCGGCGTTGTTTCGACACGGGACATTCTTGTCAGCTACCGAAAGACGCTGAGCTCTGGAGTGCGACGGGCACGATCGATGCCGTTGACCACCACGCTGTTCGACGTGCAAATCGGTGCGGAATCAGCCGTCGTGGGCCAAACGCTTGCCACGGCGCACTTTCCATCCGATACGCTCGTCATCGCGATCGTCCGAGACGGTGAGTCGCTGTTTCCCAGGGCATCAACGGTCCTTCACGCAGGAGATTCATTGCAGGTCGTGGCTGACCCCGCCGCCATGCCACGCTTACGATCGATGCTCGGAGGAGAGGAACCCCTGCCCGATTCCGCGCGCGACGGGAGTCCGTGATTCTTGCTGTGGATCGCGGCGAGACCTGACCGCAGGCGGCGGCGCTTTCTCGCTCTGGTGAAGGCAATACCCAATGGGAGCGAGAGAGGCACTGGGTCACATCTGGCCAGTACGCCGCGGCAAGAACAATGTTCGGCGCGACTCTCGCACGCGTGGCTTTTACGGAGCCGTGCGCGCGCAAGGATTGCGCGCTTGTTCTGCGCAGGGAAATGGGATCGAATGCTGTGGCGCAGTGGTCCTTGGAAGTGTGGTTGCAGTCGACATCACTCGATGTAGCTGGCGACCCTCACCACAAAATCGCCTTTCCGAGGATCCTTCGAGAAAGCGATGATTCCCGTTTCGCTGTCGTTTGCGGCGAGGGTCAGAATCGAAAAGCTGCTCGATTCGACCTCACCGTCGATGGTGAGATCAGCGTCGATCTGGACGTCGGAGGCTGCTGAATCTCCTTCATTGACCACTCTCACGGCAACATAGAAGGTTCCGTCCTCTTCACGTACCCGCAGGAGGTTGGCCTCGGCATGAATGTCGATGGGATCTCCGCCTCCGGCGAGATAGAGGTAGGTGACAGTCAGGAAGGCAGCGATCAGGATCGCCAGGCTGATCAGGAGCGTGGTCCATTCCGCCAGACTGCGGGGATCCTCTGTCGAGGTCGACGGCACATTG